>CAIRSV010000165.1 GCA_903881265.1 uncultured Bacteroidota bacterium | reverse complement strand
CATCATTGAAAAAGAAGGCATCTGACGGCATCATAGACGTTGACATGTCATTTTTAATCAGACTCATACATCGTGATGAATCGGCGCAATGGATATTGACTGTAAACCCAGACGTATTTTTTTCGACAAGGATACTGCCGATTTCACTCAGTTTGAAACGTTGTGAACTGCTTTCATTCTTTTTTTGTTCAATGGTGCCAATAGGCTCGTATATAGTCAGTGGTGATGCATTGTCGGTACTATAGATTGTGATGGTTCTGTTGAGTTCCTTCACGAGATCCGATATGGAAGTTTGGGCAGTAGCGCCTGTGAAGGATGAAATAAATAAAAGGAGTAATGCGATTCTTCTCATCTGAATTTATGTTTATCGTTACAATATTACATTAAAAAAACAGAAGGACAAAAGCAGTGACATCGCGAAGTAACGGCTAGTGTAGCCTGTGTTTTTTATTCGAGATGATGTTTTCATGCGTCCATTGAAGCGACTTGACAAACGCTGCGTTTCGTTCGGGACATGCATTGATTGAGCATAAACTGCATTGTGTTGGCACGCACCCATCTATATGAATAAAAAATTCAACCTTGTCATCAAAATGAATGCGAAGCATTGTGGTCATTGATTCAAGAATTTCGTGTCCTTCATTCACAGAAAGGTAGAAGGGCACTGTTAAATGACAATCGATATGATAGAACCCGGCGTAATCAATAACACGGATATTATGGACATCAATCCACGTAGGGATTCTATTCTCATTCATCACAGCGGCAATTTCATCTATGATTTCTGCATCCGATTCGTCCATGATCCCAGAAACTGATTTTCTGATAATCTTATAGCCTGTGTACATAATGATGCAGGCAAAGATGAGCGCGGCAATACTGTCGATCCAATGATATCCTGTCACTAATAATAAGACGATACCAAGCAGCAGTCCAAGGGACGAATAGGTATCAGATTTTAAATGTGAGCCACTCGCAACCAGAATAGGGGAATTTTCTTTTTTGCCTTTATTGACACAAAGCTGTCCCACAATGAAGTTGATCACTGCCGAAATAGCAACCAAGATTAAGCCATAGTCAAGTCTTTTTAACGCATGTGGGTGCCAAAGATTATGTACGGCTTCAACGATGATTACAATACCAGCAATCGAAATTAAGATACCTTCGATGGCAGACGAGATGAATTCTACTTTGCCATGTCCGTAAGGATGCTCCCTGTCTTTGGGTTTGGCAGAAAGAATGATACTATATAAACCGATAAAGCCAGCGACCACATTGACGATACTTTCAAGCGCATCGGTGAGTATGGCTACCGAACCGGTGATATACCAGGCTATAATTTTAATGATAAACAAGGCGACCGATACAACTACCAAGATTCGTTGCATGCGCACAGTCTGCAGGGTTCTAGTCATGTTGCGAAGATAAGGAATGGCAAGACAATCATTCAGGATAAAAATGTCCGTTTATAGAGGGCTCGAATTATTTTACTTCATGCATTAATTTTCTCACAAGCGGCGAGATGGCAATCAATACGACGCCGGCTATCAAGGCATAGATAGACAACAGATAATAGCCATCAGTAAAACCGTGTAGTTTCGTTAAGACGCTGGCTTTTTCATCAGGACTTGACATGCCTGCGCCCAATAAACCTGCTGCGTATTGCCCATAGGCGCTCGCTAAAAACCACATCCCCATCATCATGCCGCCCAGGTTTTTAGGCGATAATTTTGTAATGATAGAAAGGCCGATAGGGGAGAGGCATAATTCGCCAAACGTGATCACTAAATAAGCGAGTGTGAAAATATTCAACGAGGTGATACCTGCTGCATTGGCAAAGAAACGGGTATAATAAAAAACCCAAAATGCGGCGGCTAAAAATAAAAACCCGACACCGAATTTGATGACTGTATTCGGCTCCAATCTTCGTTTGGCCATAGCTAGCCATAGTAAACCTAACAACGGACTGAATACGATAACAAATAATGAATTGGATGTGTTGTTAATGATATTCGGATTGATATGCAAGAATAAGAGCGTGTCATTGAGATTGTATTTGGCAAACAAGGCTAGCGAACCACCACTTTGTTCGAAGAATGCCCAAAATATTATCGAGAAGATGATGAAGATAAACGCAGCAATTAGTTTTCGTTGTGTTTTTAATTCGTTGGCCTTCACTATTTCATACATGAAATACAAGATGGCCAAGGGCCCAATTGTGTACATAAAATAATCGGTATAGTTTGTATTCTTGATCATGATAAAGATCAACGGTATCGATAATAAGGCGCCCACGTATACAGCTAATTCATAGATTCTTCGTTTCTTGCTATCGATATGTTCAATCGGTGAATTTCCAATCGGGGCCAATGATTTTTTAATGAATAGAAATGTAACAAGGCCGATCATCATCACAATCGCTGCCGATAAGAAGGCATAGCTCCAACCAAAATCTTTGCTCGTGCCAAGGTATACACAGACAGCACCTCCGAGCAAGGCACCGATATTGATGCCCGAATAGAACAAGCCGAATCCTGCATCTCGTCTTGAATCCCCTTCCTTATATAACTCTCCAACCATGGATGAAATGTTAGGTTTGAAGAATCCGGTACCGATAATGGATAATGAAATGCCAAGGTAGAATAAATCTTGCGGCGAAACAGCAATCATAATATTGCCAAGGATCATAACGATAGCACCGAATGTGAGTGATTTTTTATAGCCAAGAACCTTGTCAGCAAAAATACCGCCAATGAATGTAAAGGCATAGACAAAAGCCTGGATTGCACCGTATTTCAAATTGGCTTCTTTATCGGAAAAAGAAAGACCTAGCATCTTGTCGGCCATAAAGATGGTGAGCACGCCCCGCATCCCATAAAAGCAAAAGCGTTCCCACATTTCTACAAGAAACAGATACCATAATTGCTTGGGGTATTTGCCTTCAAAATTTTGAATGTCTTCGAGTGTTAGTTGTTTTTCCATATTGTAAATAAATAAAGGAGTAAGGTAAAAATTATTTTCTAATTAAGTAGGTTTTACAACAGAATGTCTGTTTCAATTATACAGTTTATTCGGATGATGTGATCTGATAACAAAAGCTGTTCAATCCGTTTCTACTTCGTGGCTATTAAAAACATTAGGTAGTTCATCGGATAATTCAGATTTTTGCACCATGGAAAAAATCAAACTGATCGAATGTCCCAGAGATGCCATGCAAGGATGGAAGACATTTATTCCGACTGAAATTAAAATTGAATATATCAATAAACTCCTTGAAGTGGGCTTTGATACAATAGACTTCGGTTCGTTTGTTTCACCCAAAGCGATTCCTCAATTGGCTGATACCAAAGAGGTCTTAAACGGATTGAATCTTGCGCATACAAACAGCAAGTTGCTAGCCATTGTCGCTAATGTAAGAGGGGCCGAAGAGGCCGTCCAATACGACGAAATTTCGTATCTCGGTTTCCCATTTTCTATTTCAGAAACGTTTCAACGATTAAATACCAATAGTAGCATCGAGGACTCGTTGAAGACCATTGACGCGATTCAACATCTTTGTGTTCGGCATAATAAGCAGCTTGTGACCTATATGTCAATGGGTTTTGGCAATCCTTATGGCGATGCATACAACAGTGATATTGCCATTCATTGGGTTGAAAAATTATCCCAACTTGGGAATACAATTTTCTCGATGTCAGATACAGTGGGCGTTTCTAATCCCGATACTATCACGTATATCTTTTCGAAGTTGGTTAAGGCGTTTCCATCTCTTGAATTCGGAGCGCATTTTCATTCAACGCAGGAAACAGCGATGGAAAAAATAACAGCAGCCTATGATAACCAATGTCTTCGTTTCGACAGTGCATTGAATGGTATCGGAGGTTGTCCAATGGCGCAAGATGATTTAGTTGGAAATCTTTCGACAGAGAACATGTTGCTCTTTTTAGAAAGTCGACAAATTAATCACGGACTCAATAAGACGGCGCTCGATGAAGCCCTGAATATGATTAATAGGGTCTTTGTATAGTAAGGTTGATTGCTGCGCTCAGCAACAGGAAGTACTTACTGAGGTTTGCTCGCTAAAACGGCATTCGCATCTTTTAAGAATTTGACTTCTTCTTTGCCCGCTTCTGCACCTTGAGGATAGCCTAATGAGCCAAACGCACTGATGTTTTTCTTTTTAGTCGCTGGGTCGTCGGTGAGATTAAAAATCCAAACGGTCGGGTAGCCTTGTACTTTGAAGACCTGCTGCAACTCGCCATTTTGTTGTTGCAATTCAGGTGATAATTGTTTACGTCGTGGATAGTCCAATTCAAGAAGAATAACATTTTTTTTAGCCCAATCAATAAACGATTGTTTGTCTAGTACATCATGATGCAACTTCTGACACCAACCACACCAATCGCTTCCTGTAAAGAATGCGAAGATGGGTTTCTTTGCACTATTTGACACCTTTTGAGCTTCAGCAAGACTCGTATACCAAGTCAACTTACCTTGTGCAGGACGTTCAGTTTGTGCGCACGAAGGCAAGGTGCTTATGATTACTAACAGGGTGGTGATAAAGAACCATCTTTTCATTGTCTGTAAAAATTTAGCCGAAGTCATAAAAATCAACGGCTCACAAAGATATACGCTTCAATCAAAATAAAAAAAGTAAATTTTGGATGCATTTATGCTCCTTAAAGCGTCGAGTGGTCAAGCTTCTAGTAGATTTAATCAACGATACATACTGCATTGTGGTAATGAAGCAAATGATATTACATACGAACGAACGCTATCAATAAACACGCAGTCGACTTAGTTAAATACTGACAAATTGATTTTTTTACAAATCAAACTTGATGCCCTGTGCCAATGGTAATTTATCGGTATAGTTAATCGTGTTGGTCTGACGACGCATGTATACTTTCCATGCATCCGATCCACTTTCACGTCCACCGCCTGTTTCTTTTTCGCCACCGAACGCGCCACCGATTTCTGCACCACTGGTTCCGATATTGACATTGGCAATACCACAATCGCTTCCGGCTTGTGACAAGAATTTTTCTGACTCACGCATATTATTCGTCATAATCGCGCTGCTCAAACCTTGAGGTACATTGTTTTGCATCTCAATGGCTTCATCCAAGGTTTTATATTTCATGATGTATAAAATAGGTGCGAAGGTTTCGTGCTGAACGATTTTCATTTCGTTCTTCGCTTCGATGATACAAGGTTTTACATAACAACCGCTTTCATATCCTTTGCCTTTTAAGACACCCCCTTCAACCAATATTTTTCCGCCTTCAAGTTTGGCTGTTTCAATCGAATGAAGATACGCTTTCACGGCATCCGTATCAATCAATGGACCGACATGATTTTTTTGATCTAGCGGATTCCCGATTTTTAGTTGCGTATAGGCGCTGACTAATTTTTCTGTAAACTTCTTGTACACTTTTTCGTGAATAATTAAGCGTCGAGTCGTGGTACAACGTTGTCCAGCAGTACCCACAGCACCAAATACACAACCTATCAATGACATATCCAAATCGGCATTTTCTGTAATGATGATGGCATTATTGCCTCCCAATTCCAATAAGCTTCTGCCTAGACGCTCGCCTACAACTGCGCCAATAGATTTACCCATGCGCGTGCTGCCTGTAGCCGATATCAATGGAATGCGTTTGTCGTGTGTCATCATTTCACCCACTTCGCGACCGCCATTGATGACACAACTCACACCTTCAGGTACATTATTCTTCTTAAATACTTCCGTTATTATATGCTGACAAGCTAAGGCCGTCAATGGAGTTTTTTCGCTTGGTTTCCAAATGCACACATCACCGCATACCCAAGCCAACATTGTGTTCCAACTCCAAACAGCTACTGGGAAATTGAACGCTGAAATAATACCGACCACACCGAGTGGATGATATTGCTCATACATTCTGTGTCCCGGACGTTCGCTATGCATTGTTAATCCATACAATTGACGACTTAATCCTACTGCGAAATCGCAGATATCAATCATCTCCTGAACTTCACCATATCCTTCTTGGAGACTTTTGCCCATTTCATAACTAACTAATTTGCCTAAGGGCTCCTTATATTTTCTCAGTTGCTCTCCAATTTGACGAACGACTTCTCCGCGCTTAGGTGCTGTCCACATGCGCCATTCAGCAAACGCTTTTTGTGCTTGCTTCACCACTTTTTCGTAATCGGCGGCTTTGGTTGAATAGACGGAAGCGATAAGCAAGCCATCCACCGGTGAATAGCTATTGAGTTTTTCGCCTTTGCTTTCAAGCCATTTCAAGCCTGTGGATGTTCCTGAATTTAGTTTGCTAAGCTTAAGCGCTTTGATTGTCTTTTGCATGGTATTGTGATGAATGTTAGAAACGCAAAAGTAATACGTTGATCTTATATTCTGAATGATAATCTTTAATGACTTTTAACGTCATTGCCATGTTGATGAAGGTTCCCTTATTCTTGTTTTGTTTGTTGAGTAAACAAGGGCACACCACCATACTCCATTCCTTCATCAGGCAGCAAGCGCTTGATGAAGAGGGATGCCATTACGTAGTCATCAAGTGGAAGCTTACAGTACGTGTAGTACGTAAATTATTGTTTGGCAAACGTGCCCTGCGAAACCAATTTGGCTCTTGAAAATAA
This sequence comes from uncultured Bacteroidota bacterium, assembly GCA_903881265.1. Taxonomy (GTDB): domain Bacteria; phylum Bacteroidota; class Bacteroidia; order Chitinophagales; family Chitinophagaceae; genus OLB11. Next base: position 18,314 of record CAIRSV010000165.1, on the reverse strand, counting down.
TTGGATTGTGTAATTCCCTGCCGTTAAATTGGCAACACTTACTTGTTTAATGGCGGCACCATGCATTGAAGAGACTGTGTTGCCTTCCATGTTTTTTATAGTGATATAGTCAATATCAGTGGCGCTTTTGATCTGCAGTAAATTTGTAGCTGGATTAGGATAGATGGCCACGGTTGTCAGTGTCTTTTCATCAAGGCCTACAGGTGCTAATGCCGCTGCAATAGCTGCTGTAATTGCCGCCTGATTATTTGCAGCGCCATTTAATAGGTTCAAATAAATAGTTTTATCCGGTCCAATGACAATCACGTGTGGCATGCCCGAACCGCCGTAATTAGCCTCGTTGATTGTAAGAGGTGAATTTCCAAAATAGCTAATATTGCCGGTGTCAATGCCATTTGCCATCGCCCAAGATGCTAATGAAGAACAAGACGTGTTGCCGGCATCATCGACAAGATAATTGAAGACCTTGCCTGGATTTAATGTGGCAAAACTTTGAACTGCATTATACGCAGAGGCCGCGCCACCAATACAGGAGGCACAAGGCATTACCCACGTAACTACGATAACCTTGCCTGTGCTAAGGTCAGTGTAAAGATTATGGCTGACACCATTGCAATCGAGCGCTGTGAAATCTGCGGCAGTTTGAGCATTTGAAATGGTTGAGCAAAGCATCAATGCCATTGAAAGTGTAGAAAGTATTTTTTTCATTGTTTGTGTGTTTTAATAGTAGTGTATTTGAATAATGGTCATCACTAAGGGAGTCGAACGTTCTAAATTTAAATTCGTTCACAAAATGACAATAAATAAATGTATTCATAATTTGTATAGCAGCAAATTATTTAGGGTTGAGGTATAGAAAAATTTACGGGATGCAAACTGTATGAAAGAATCGCATGCAAGTTTTTACGCTTGCGTTGATGTAGGTCTTGTATTCGTGTGTCGTTTTTTTGTCAAGCATTTGAAGTGGGTGTACGTTCTATTTTTTTTATCAAACTTTGCTGCATTCAACTGATTGCGCAGCTTGATACGTTGGTTTGTTCGTTTAAATGTAACATTCCTTTTATCTATCTCAGGTTTCCCATTTTTCCATAACTTTGCCCGCATGCTGAATACTATAGAAAGCGCCATTGAAGATATTAAAAATGGCAAACTCGTTATTGTGGTCGATGACGAAGACAGGGAAAACGAAGGTGATTTTTTGACAGCCGCCCGAAATGTAACGCCCGAAATCATCACCTTCATGAGTAAATATGGTCGAGGTTTAATTTGCGCACCCCTCGTTGAAGATCGTTGTGACGAACTAGGACTCAGCCTGATGGTGAAGGATAATACCGAATTGCATCAGACTCCTTTCACGGTGTCGGTCGATTTAATAGGGCACGGTTGTACAACGGGTATTTCATCGCACGACCGCTCAAAAACAATTCAAGCCTTGATTAATCCCAATACGAAATCGGGTGATTTAGCAAAGCCTGGACATATTTTTCCATTGAAAGCCCGTCGCGAAGGGGTTCTTCGTCGTGCTGGACATACTGAAGCGGCGATTGATTTGGCCAAGCTCGCAGGTTTTGAACCGGCTGGTGTGATTGTTGAAATAATCGATGAAGACGGTGACATGGCGCGATTGCCGCGGTTGATGGAAATTGCGCAAGAGCATGACCTAAAAATCATTTCGATCGAAGACCTTATTGAATATAGGTTGCGAACAGAAAATCTTGTTGAAGAACAGATACGGGTGAATATGCCCACGAAATACGGCGACTTTGAACTCATTAGTTTTAAGAACCTGAAGACCAATGAACTTCATCATGCGCTTAAAAAAGGTGATTGGGCAATGGATGAACCTGTCTTAGTGCGCGTACACAGTTCGTGTTTTACCGGTGATATTCTTCATTCCTTGCGATGCGATTGCGGTGAGCAACTGCAACATGCGATGCAAATGGTCAATAATGTTGGCAAGGGATTGGTACTTTATATGAATCAGGAAGGGCGTGGCATTGGATTGCTAAATAAACTGAAAGCGTACAAATTGCAGGAGCAAGGAAGAGATACAGTGGAGGCTAATTTGGAACTTGGTTTTGAAATGGATGAACGAGATTATGGTATTGGTGCACAAGTGTTGCGTATGCTGAATGTGTCTAAAATTAAACTGATGACCAATAACCCCAAAAAGCGCGCTGGCCTGATGGGATATGGACTCGAAATAGTTGAAGTTGTTCCAATTGAAATGCATTCTAATCCGCATAACGAACACTATCTTAAAACGAAACGTGACAAGATGGGCCACGAAATTATGAAGTAGCCTTTGTCTCTTACCTAATGTTGAATTCAACCAAACAAAGCATATTCGTTAAAGCGTACGCCGGAATCAGTAGCAATATGTGGATTCTTGCTGTGGCTATGTTCATCAACCGATGTGGTTCGATGGTCCTGCTTTTTATGAGCGTCTATCTTACGAAGCAGCTGCAATTTTCAATTCCTCAGGCAGGTTTCGTCATGGCTATGTTTGGCGCCGGTTCATTAGTTGGCGCGTTTATAGGCGGTAAGCTAGTTGACAAGATTGGCTATTATCCGATTTTAGTTTGGAGTCTTCTATTAAGTGGATGTATGTTGCTGTTGCTCGGTCAGATGCATAGTTATTGGTTGATTGCGTTTTTTACGTTTATGGTGACAGCCACCGGCGATGCCTTCAGACCTGCGAATTCAGCCTCTATTTCAACGTATTCAAGCAAGGAAAATTATCCGCAAGCGATTGCGTTAAATAGACTCGCAATGAATCTGGGTTTTACTGTCGGTCCGATTCTTGGAGGTTTATTGGCAACGGTAAGTTACACCTTTTTATTTTGGGCCGATGGATTGACCTGCATCTTTGCCGCTGCGTTTATTTGGTTTGTGTTGCCAACGCCAATAAAAAAGATTGCTACGAGTCGGAAGGACGAATTAGATACCACAGAAAAAATAGACGAAGACACGCCATCTCAGCAAGCGGTTAAGCCTCAATCTGCACAAGGCCCTTACAAGGATACAATGTATATGGCTTTTCTGGTATTTACCACCTTATATGCCACTGCGTTTTTTCAATTCTTTACCTCGCTTCCATTGTTTTTTAAGCATGTATATCAACTAAGTGAAACGCATATCGGTTGGTTGATGGCATTGAATGGAATTGGTGTGGCTGTCATCGAAATGTTTCTGATTTATTATATTCAACATCGCTGGACCAAATTCAATTTTATCTCCTTGGGTGTGATATTGCTGGTAGGTGGTTTTATGATACTGGTGCCTGCGCATGGCATTTATATTTTGATCATCAGCATGTTCCTTATCACCTTGTCTGAAATGTTTGCGATGCCGTTTATGAGCACATACGCGATTACCAAAGCACCGCAGGAAAGTATGGGGCAATATATGGCCTTGTATTCGATGAGTTGGTCGATTGCTCAGATTGTAGCACCGTTAATAGGCACGAATATCATTGCTCATTACGGATTTAATATGCTGTGGTTCGTGCTATCAGGTATTGCGCTAGTTTCATTCATCGGGTTTAGATGGATGCAGCACAAAACATCGAAAGGATAATAGCGAGCGTCATTCACAACATTTTTTTTATTGAATGGCTAAATACTAATTTCTTACCGCTATATTTGCACCCACATTTTTTTATGGCTAGATATTGGTGGAAAATTTTATGTGCGCTTCTCCTTCTTTACATTTTTACAGGAGGCATACTGCTGCCGGTGCCGGCCATTCCCAAGTTAAACGAATCTGCAAGAAATCTTTTTTATCACGTTCCGATGTGGTATGTGATGATTACCTGTTTTTTGGTGTCCTCTATTTACGGATTAAAGTTTTTGCGACACAACCGTATGAAGGATGATATCGTTTCCCGTGAATTTGTCAATGTCGGTATTGCCTTCGGCTGTTTGGGTATGTTAACCGGAATGGAATGGGCCAATATTGCTTGGGGCGCTCCGTGGAGCAATGACCCTAAACAAGTAGGCGCCGCGCTTTGTTTGCTTACCTATTTTGCCTACTTGGTTCTTAGAAACTCCGTAAAAGATCCGAATAAAGAGGCCCGTCTTGCGGCGGTATATAATGTCTTTTCATTTGCATTGCTTGTGCCCTTATTATTCATTATTCCGGCCCATTTTAAATCGCTGCATCCGGGTACCGACAGTAAACCTTTTGAAGCGCTTTACACGCAGGCTGCAGCGTTTCGTACATTATCAATACCGGCTATGGTCGCTTGGATATTATTAGGTGTTTGGATATTTGATCTCAGATACAGAACTAGAAAACTTGAAAACCCAACACTTTTTATATGAAAAATAGAATGAACTACTTTTTAACTATTTGCCTACTGCTATCAGGTTATTTTTCAAAGGCTCAAGGAGGTAATCCAAATAAGGTTGAGATGGCTGATGTGTTGCATCAAAACGGCAAAATTTACCTTGTTGTATTAGTGTTGGTTACTATATTTGCCGGCATTATTTTTTTACTTGTTCGTATCGAACGCAAACTACATAAGCTCGAAAAAAATCACTCATAATTTCTTTATCATAACTTTTAAACTCATAAAATAAATTAAACAATACCATGGCTAAAGCTTCAAAACCAAAGGCATCGCATTACAGCTTTTTTGAAAGCGTAGAACGCAATTTCGACAAGGCAGCACCTTTTACCAACATCAAAGACAAAGGGATATTAGATCAAATTAAGGCTTGTAACAGTGTGTACAGCATGAAATTCCCGGTTAAGATCGGTGAAAAAGTAGAAGTAATCGAAGCGTATCGTGTACAACACTCACATCATAAATTGCCTGTGAAAGGTGGTATCCGTTTCAGTATGGATGTGAATCAAGATGAGGTGATGGCATTGGCTGCGTTGATGACATACAAATGTGCGATTGTGAATGTGCCATTTGGTGGAGCGAAGGGAGGGATTAAAATTAATCCAAAGGCCTTGACACCCTATGATTTAGAAAAAATTACTCGTCGTTATACTGCAGAGTTAGTGAAGAAAAATTTTATCGGACCTGGTATCGACGTACCCGCTCCTGATTATGGAACAGGTCCTCGTGAAATGAGCTGGATTGTTGATACTTACAGTAGTCTTCGTCCAGGTGAGATCGATGCCGCTGGTTGTGTAACAGGAAAGCCTGTGACGCAAGGTGGTGTAAGAGGTCGCACCGAGGCAACAGGCTTAGGTGTTTATTTCGGTGTTCGTGAAATGTGTAATGATACCGAGATGATGAAGAAGTTGAATATGACGATCGGATTACAAGATAAAACAGTGGTCATTCAAGGTCTTGGTAATGTTGGTTATCATGCCGCTAAATATTTTCAAGAATGTGGTTCGCGCATTGTTGGTATCGCTGAATATGAAGGGGCTATTTCTAATCCAAAAGGATTGGATTTAGAAGCTGTTGTTGCATTTCGCAAGAAGACAGGTTCTATTCTGAATTTCCCTGGCGCTAAAAACCACAAGAAGTCTGGTGAGGCCTTGGAGTTGGCTTGTGATATCCTGATTCCTGCAGCCCTTGAAAATGTGATCAATGGCGATAATGCACCTCGTATCAAAGCAAGAATTATTGCAGAAGCAGCGAATGGGCCTTTAACACCTGATGCTGATGCGATCTTGAATAAAAAAGGAGTTGTCATTGTACCTGATATGTATATCAACGCTGGCGGTGTAACCGTTTCGTACTTCGAATGGTTGAAAAACCTGAGCCACGTACGTTATGGTCGCATGGAAAAGCGCTTCAGCGAAAATATGAATACAAGTATCTTGGGGTCAATCGAAAGCCTAACAGGAAAGAAAGTTTCTAAGGCAGAACGTAGTGTGATCCTTCATGGTCCTGATGAGGTGGATTTAGTTCATAGCGGACTAGAAGACACGATGATGGGTTCATACCATGAAATCAGAGATATTTGGATGGCCAATAAAAAAATCACCGATATGAGAACAGCTGCCTTCGTTAATTCGATTAATAAAGTAGGTGTTTCTTATATGGAATTAGGGATTTTCCCATAATGAATGTTACCCTTGTAAAGCCGTCCGCAAATGCGGGCGGTTTTTTTTTCAATAAAAGTTTTATTTATTACATAAAAGCACTACTTTCGCACTTCCAAAAATAAAACGTCATGCAAGAAGCAGTAAAATTTGTACAAGACCAATTGACCACTTTCAAAGAGGTGCCTAACTTCAAAGCAGGCGACAGCATTTCTGTAAATTATAAGATTCAGGAAGGAAACAAAGAGCGTATCCAAACGTTTAAAGGTGTTTGCCTTAAGCGTCAAGGACAAGGGATCACGCAAACCTTTACCGTTCGTAAGATGAGCGACAACGTAGGTGTAGAACGTACCTTTCCTGTGTTATCTCCAAACATCGAATCAATTGAATTAAATAAAGCTGGACGAGTTCGTCGTGCGAAGATTTTGTATCTGCGTGGACGTTCAGGTAAGTCTGCTCGTATCAAGGAAAAGAGAATGAAATAATTCATATACATTATTTGAAAGGTTGCTATCAGAAATGGCAACCTTTTTTTGTTTGTAAAAGCTAGCCTACCAAGCACAGAAGGCCACTCCATGAACCGGTTGAATTTATATTCGCCCCGTCTTGATTTCTTCCACAACGGCAGGGTCAAGTAAGGTTGAAATATCACCCAAATTATCGGTGTCGCCTTCAGCAATTTTTCGCAAGATTCGCCGCATAATCTTGCCACTGCGTGTCTTCGGTAAGCCGCTTACTATCTGTATCTTATCGGGCTTAGCAATCGCACCAATGACACGCGAAACAGTCTGATTGATATCCTGTGCAATCAGTTTGTCGTCGTCTAGTACGCCATTGAAAATAATAAAGGCATAAATGCCCTGACCTTTAATATCGTGCGGATAACCAACTACAGCACTTTCGACAACGCCTGTATGCATATTGATCGCGTTCTCAACTTCAGCGGTTCCGATTCGATGGCCACTTACATTCAGTACATCGTCAACACGACCTGTAATACGATAATTACCTTCCTTGTCACGCAGACATCCATCGCCTGTAAAATAGAGGTTAGGGTAGGTCGAGAAATAGGTTAATCTGCAACGCTCATGATCACCATAGGTTGTTCGTAAAATACCGGGCCACGGATGACGAATACATAAATTACCACTGACTGTTTCGGATGGCAAGTCTTGCAGCGAGGCATCGCCTCCAAGAATAGGCACGCCGTTTTCATCAACCAATAAGGGTTGTACGCCGGGCAATGGCAAGGTTGCATAGGATGGTTTCTGTGGCGTAATGCCTGCAAGATTTGAAATTAAGATGCCGCCAGTTTCTGTTTGCCACCACGTATCTACAATAGGGCATTTCCCTTTGCCGATATGTTCGTGAAACCAATGCCAAGCTTCTTCATTAATTGGTTCGCCAACACTACCCAATACCTTCAGTGAGCGTAAGTCCTTGCGTTTGATGACATCAGTTCCGAAACTCATCAGACTTCGAATAGCAGTTGGTGCCGTATAAAGAATATTCACCTTGAACTTATCGATAATGTCCCAAAACCTGCCTGCATCAGGCCATGTAGGGATGCCTTCAAACATCAGTGTGGTGGCACCTGCCGATAGAGGCCCGTAAATGATATAACTATGACCTGTAATCCAACCGATATCGGCTGTGCAGAAATGGATATCACCCGGTTGGTATTGAAATACATTGATAAAGGTGTAATTGGTATAAATCATATAGCCTGCGCAAGTATGAACAACGCCTTTCGGTTTGCCAGTGCTGCCAGATGTATAGAGAATAAAAAGTGGATCTTCGGCTTCCATCACTTCAGCCTCAACAAACGGATTGCCTGCGTTTTCTACGTTGTTGATTTCATCTTCCCACCAGCAATCGCGGCCTTTGATCATACTCACAGGTGTTTGTGTACGTGTGAGGACAATTACTTTTTGAACCGAAGTGCATTGCACGAGTGCATCATCAATCACACTTTTTAACGGGATTTCTTTTGCGCCACGGTATCCGCCATCGGCCGTGATGACAAGAGTGCATTGCGCATCATTGATTCGATCGGCAATGCTTTGTGCAGAGAAGCCGCCAAAGACGACGGAGTGAATGGCACCTATTCGCGCGCACGCCAAAACAGCAATGGCTAATTCGGGAACCATCGGCATGTAAAGGCATATGCGGTCTCCTTTTTTTGCACCATTATTTTTTAAGACATGGCAAAATTGGTTTACCTTGACTAATAATTCCTTGTATGAGATCGATCGGTGCGGTTCATTGATATCATTACTCTCCCAAATGATAGCCGGTGTATCGGGCTGAGTTTCGGCCCAGCGGTCAAGGCAATTTTCGGTGATATTTAATTGGCCGCCCTTGAACCATTCGATGTGAGGCGCTGAAAAATTCCAATCAAGCACATTGTCAAATGGCTTTCTCCAAAGGAAGTGCGAGGCGATTTCGCCCCAGAATTTTTCAGGGTTTTCGATACTTTGTTTGTAGACTTCGTGATATTGTTCGAGTGATTTAATCTGGTATGGATACGACATGCGATTCTATTTTCTGTGCATAAATATACGTTGAATAGTCAGAAACTATTTTTGTTATTCTACATTGAAACGCAGCTGTACGTAAAAAAATAGTTTATTTAAACCACTGATATAAATTAAAAACGGCAAAGCTTTATTGCAATGCGTCCTTGTATGTTTTTAAGCATTTTTCTCTAGCCTCTTTATGGTCAACAATAGGTTTTGGGTATGAGAAACTTTCAAATTCAGGCACCCATTTTTTTATGTAAGCGAATGTCGGATCAAATTTTAAGGTCTGCAAGTAAGGATTGAATATTCTGAAATAGGGTGCTGCATCAACGCCACAACCCGCGGCCCATTGCCATCCGCCATTGTTTGATGCCAAATCAAAGTCGATTAGTTTTTTTGCAAAATAGGCTTCGCCCCATCGCCAGTCGATCAACAAATGTTTTGTAAGAAAAGAGGCAACTATCATGCGCACTCGGTTGTGCATCCATCCTGTTTGATTCAATTGACGCATGCCTGCATCTACAATTGGATAACCTGTATTGCCTTCGCACCAAGCATTGAAGGTGTCATTGTTATGGCTCCATTGTATGCTGTCGTATGCCGGTTTGAATGAGCCATTAACCACATAGGGGAAATGCCAAAGGATGCTTTGATAAAATTCGCGCCAGATGAGTTCATTCAGAAATTTTTCATTGAGATGAAGTGCCTTTGAGGCCAACTCCCTCACGCTGATAGTGCCGAATCGCAGATGAACGCTAAGTCTTGACGTGCCTTCAATCGATGGAATATCTCGTTGTAAATGATACTGACGAATGATATCATCAGACGTCATTGAGGAAGGGAATGTGCTGTCATCTTCGTTGAATCCGATTTCTTGCAGCGATGGAAAATGAAAGGGTTGTTTGATCTGAATGAAATTTGAAAAAAAAGTTTCAGTAGGATAGGGCTTGAGATGATGTTCCGTTAATGCAGCCTTCCATTTTTTTGAATAGGGTGTAAATACGGTATACGGTTTGCCGTCATCCTTACAGATCTCATTCGTTTCAAATACTACTTGATCTTTGAATGTTTTAAAGCCGATTTGCTTTGATGTGAGAAATTCTTCAATCGCTTCATCGCGCTTCATTGCATAGGGTTCGTAATCGTGATTCGTGAACACCGTGCCTATTTCATACACACTTGTAAGTTGTTGTAAACATTCAAGCGCAGTGCCATGCATAATGTGGAGTCCGGATGAGAGGTTGTTTAACTGTTCCTCCATCTGACGTAATGCCTGATGAATGAATTGCACACGCTTATCATTCGCGTCTAGTTCGTCTAGGATTTGCGTATCAAAAATAAAAAGAGGGAGTACAGGGATATTTTCACTGAGGGCATGAAACAAGGCGGCATTGTCGTGAAGCCTGAGGTCTCGTCGGAACCAACTAATATTGATTTTTTGCATGAGGCAAAAGTAAACGCTTTAGAGAATCCTATGGATAGAATTAATTGATGTCTGCTTATTTAAGGATGCCCTGAACTTTTAGAATGTCTGGGTCTTTTGGATTTAGTTCGTAGGCTTTGTTCCATGCTTGTTTGGCCTTTACATAATCCGCTGCGTTAAAGGCAAAGCCACCTAGGTCATACCAATATCGGGCATTGCTTGGCGCTAACTCAACCGCTTTTTGTAGTTGCATCACTCCTTCATTCCATCGTTTAAGTGCACCCATATTGAATCCTTTTTTGTAGTAAACATCGGCCAATAAATTATAATAGATTGGTTTGCTTGGATGATGCGGGTATATCTTAAACGCGATATCCCACACATATTTAGCGCTATCGTATTTCTCTAGTTTGGCATAACCCAACCCTAGATTCAGATAGCCATTTACAAAACCTGGATGAAGTTTGACCGCCTTATTACCATAGGAAATCGCTTTTCGTATGTATGCTTTTTCCTTTGATTTATTCGCTGGGAATTCTGATAAATCAAGATTACGCGAACTAGCATTTCCATTCAATGCAATACTTTCTGGCATGCTTTCTACATCTGTCAAAGAAAGTGTGATATCATTTTCCCAGGCTTTGTTTCGAGTGTATGTCTTCATCGAATAAAGTATCAGAATCGGAAGCAATAGAACCCATGTTACTTGTTTCATATTCAGTTTGTCGCCTATCCAAACAAGGCCGTAACCTAGCAGCATACAAAATCCTAAAGACGCATGAAAGGCTAATCGTTCGCCCATAGTAGCACCGATATTGAAGATCAGATTCGTTACGAGTAAGATCGTCAACATATAAAATGCGATCGCAAATGCCGACCAATTTTTGCGTCTAAATGCAACGAGACCGCCAATAACACAGCCAATTAAAAAAAGAATGGCAATTGACACACTGAAATCAGCAAAATCTTTATACGGAATACTATTATATCCATAGTCAGAGCTCAGGGGATGCGGGAAAATCATCAAGAGGAAATAGTTAAGAAAGATAAACAATTTAGTAGCCATTTGTTGTGCGTCATCTGCCAACAAGTAAGGGTTGTTCATCAATTCGGCGTCCTGTAAATTTGATTCAGTAATGACAATAGATGAACGGATGCTAAAATAGATAGCAAAGCAAATAGCAAGTCCTGCCATTAACCTGATATACTTCGTTACGCTAAACCGATTCGTATCGAATAAGTATAAAGATAATGGAATAAGCACAAGGAGCACCACGCCATATTCCTTCGAAAGAAGGGCGCAGAAAAAACAAACACAAGTCCAGATGAGATATTTCATAGACCGTTTAATGGCATATTGATGTGCGAGATAAAGGCTTACTATCATAAAGAGAAAGGAGAATATTTCATCGCGACTTTTGACATTGGCAACGACTTCGGTGTGCATCGGATGTGCAAGAAATAGTAGTGATATAACGAAGGCTGTTAGTTTATTTTCTTTAAAAACAACAGTGCTCAAAAAGAGAAAAAGTATGCAAACAGATAAGCCATAGAACAAGGTATTGTTGATATGCCTAAACCCGAATCCTTTTGATTTTAAATCTTTGTCGTTATGGTTGCCGTCGCCATTGACATCTTCTACAATATCTTTTTTCCCATTATGGTTGAAGTCCCAACAATTGGGTTCAAATGCAGCATCCTGACGTGTGCCGATAAATTCTTGTTCGATTGCAAACGTGGCTACTGCCAGCGGGCGATATCGTCCTCCTGCAAGTTGAGCAGTTGTATTCATCTGCTTGTAAAAGCTATCGAAAAGATCTTTGCTGAAAATATCGGGGATGCCTGCAATGCCTCGGAGAACGTATTCGTTTTTTGAGATTACGATTTCATCATCGAGCGCATATTGATGCTTGAACGTATTCGCATACAACGCGATACTAAATAGCATAATGATGATATAAGGGCCCATGCCATTCATTACTTTTTTTAGTACTGATATTTTCTCAGATGCTGTTAATGCTGTTTCGACATGTAATGTTTTGCTTGTATGAGAAGGGTCTGTATTAGGGATGTTGTGGGACTTATTTTTTTTGCTCATATGAAAGTGGAAATAAAGGATAAATATAATAAAGGGTGGATGATTTGTGTTTAGTTTTTCTGCTCTAACTCAGCATAGACATCAGCAAGAATAAAAAAACTGCCTGTTACTAAAATGATGTCATCGCTATGGGCGTTTGATAATGCTTGATTAAGGGCGGCTTTTACTGTATTAAAACCTTCGCCTTGAAGACCTGCTAACAAGGCCTTTTCTTTCAGCATTTCGAATGGCAATGCTCTTGGGATATCAGCTTGTGTAAAATAATAGGAGGCTTTTGCTGGAAATATTTTCAGGATGTGGTCTATGGTTTTGTCTTGCACAAACCCCGTAATGATATGCAGGTTTTTATGCGGCAATTGATTCACTTGATTGAAGACTTCGCGCAAGCCTGCTTCATTGTGCGCCACATCGGCAATGATGGTTGGATTGGTATGAAGGATGTCGAATCGTCCTTTGATGCCTGTGTTTTTCTTCACGTTGCCCAAACCTTCAGTTAGGTTCTCAGCGCTCAAATGCCATCCCTTACTTCGCAGGATATCAATGGATGCCAACACTGTTTTTATATTTCTAATTTGATACTCACCCGTAAGGTCTAATGCAATTAATTGCGTCGTATGATGGATGCGATTGGTGACACTGATATTCAATTTGCCTTGCTGATGAATGGCTTCGTTGATGGTAACTAGTTGATCTGCAAACGTAATGTTGGCTTGTTGTATTGCAGCCATTTCACGAAACACTGATTCCGATTCGTAGTGCGTTTCTCCAATGACAACAGGGATGTTTGGTTTGATGATGCCTGCTTTTTGAAATGCAATTTTCTCAAGTGTGTCCCCTAATAAATTGGTGTGGTCGTAACTGATATTAGTAATGATAGAAAGCTCGGGTATGATGATATTGGTGCTATCGAGCAATCCGCCAAGTCCTGTTTCAATGATGGCGATATCCACTTCTTGCTCTGCAAAATAGGCGAATGCCATAGCAACGGTCACCTCGAAAAACGATGGTTGTATCTTCTCGATCAACGGGATTAATCTGTCTGTTAATGTGACAACGTCTTGTTCTCCAATTTCAATGCCATTAATTTTGATTCGTTCTCTGAAGTCGATCAAATGAGGTGAAGTATATAAGCCTGTTTTATAACCCGCCGCTTGGAATATAGAAGCCATCATATAGCTGCAACTTCCTTTACCGTTTGTGCCTGCAATATGAATGCATTTTATTTTTTTTTCAGGATGTCCAAGCTCCTTACAAAGCGATATGGTATTCTGCAGGTCAGCTTTATAAGCCGCTGCGCCGATTCGTGTAAAAATTGGCAATTTGCTAAAAAGATACCCTAGTGTTTCTTGGTAAGTCATACGTTCGTTCCGAAGGACAAATATAAAACTATGTCATTGTAACCTCTCAATTAAAGTTGGCGTCAGCTCAAAATTTTCCGACAGTAGATAGGCCTATTCATCCTTTTCTTCCATCATACTTCTATATGCTCGTATTGATTTTCTGTAGTGTAGGTCTTTCAATGGTTACATTTAAATAATCAGGCTAAAATTTGCATAATTGGAATATTGCAGTACATTTGAGACACCATTTTTTAGAATGTAGAAAATACGAAGGGTTGGCTATCCTCGTATCGATGGAGTGAGGCATAAAGACATTATAACAGGGATTGTAAACCACAGGTTGAAAATTGGAAGGACTTGGTTTAACCTGAAAACGACAGATTGAATAAAAATAAATCATGGACTGTTATCCAAACAGCAATACAACGTCTACTCATACTCTCTTTTACTTAAAACAATCACACATGAGCAATTTTCGATTATTAACGAACAGAGGCCAATCTGCCACGTTGAAGTGTATGTTCCTTTTCGTTCTTTTATCTCTTTTCAATTATACCGCTTCTGACGCTCAAGCACCAGTAACAGTTACTATTGGCGCTGCAAGTGGAACAGCTTCTGCAACAAATGGTCCTATTTGGAGTGGGAGTAGTGGAAGTTTTACAAGGTATTCACGATATGCATTTATTTATACGGGTGGCGTAGGAGGTGATTTAGCTAGCATACCTTCAGGCGCAAAAATCATTAAAGTTGCTTGGTTGCGTGGGTCGACCGCAGTCACAGTAGCGGCGCCAAATACATTGAATGTGTGGTTGTCAAACACAACGGCAACCTCATTGACGAACTTAACACCATGGAGTACATTGGTGAATGGTGCGACACAAACATATGCAAGTACGACACTTTCAATTTTGAATGCCATCAACACATATGTCGAAGTTCCGTTTAATGTGCCTGGTAATGACAGTTTTACCTATACTGGCGGTAATCTTCAGATTCTGACTGATTGGTATAGAGGGGGTATTCAAACAGGAGCGGTTGGAATGAATTTTATCCGGAATACAGCCGCTGGAAAAGCTATTGGAGCTAATGGCAACGTCGCTCTTTCAGGTACCACAACGCTCACGAATGCAAATAGTCTAGGCGATTTTAGACCAACCTTGCAAATAACGTATGTGCCCGTTCCTGCTTGTTCGGGTATTCCAAACACTGGAAATGTACTTTCTAGCGCGGCATCCGCTTGTGCAGGAAATCCACTTACCTTGTCGCTTCAAAATGCTGTTGCAGGATCAGGTGTTTCGTTTGTTTGGCAACGCGCCACTAATAGCGGATTTACAGCAGGGTTAACCAACATTGGGACAAGCTCAACTGTAAGTTTCACAGCCTCTGCTTCAGCCTACTACCGATGTATTACTACCTGCTCAGGTAGTGGTCTTTCTTATACTACACCGCCATTATATTTACCACTTAGCCCACATTACAATTGCTATTGCACGAGCGGCGCAACTTCTGTCGCAGACGAAGAAATATTCAATGTCAGTTTCGGCTCATTAAATAATTCGTCTAATTGTTCAACGACAGCAACAGGTGTAGGTTCGGTGGCACAGTCGTATTCTAACTATCAGTCAGTTGCAGCGCCTAATGTTGAGGTATTATCTTCGGTACCTTTTTCGATTCAGGTCGGTACTTGCCTGAATCAGTATCCTAATCGTTCGGCTATTTTTATTGATTATAATCAGAACGGCGTTTTTGAAACAAGTGAGGCGGTTTATTCATCTTCGATTGCTACAACAGGCGCTCATATCGAAGCGGGTACGATCACGATTCCATCAGGTGCGTTAACAGGCTTGACTGGATTGCGAGTCATTACCTCTGAGCAGGGCGGGCCAATTACAAGTGCTTGCGGGACATATTCTTGGGGAGAAACAGAAGACTATCTTATCAATATTACACCTACAACCATTTGCAGTGGGGCGCCAGTTCCGGGGGCTACAATATCTAGTTCGCCCGCTGTTTGTACAGGAAATACGGTCAATCTCTCCGTTCAATTTCTAACTACTGGAGTAGGAGTGACCTATCAATGGTATAATAGTAATGGTATAATAGTTGGTGCTACATCAAATTCATATGTGTCAAGTGCCATTTATGCGCCTACTTCTTTTTATTGTGCTGTTACGTGTACAAATTCTGGTGTAACAACCAATTCAACGCCTATCACAATCACAATGAACTCTTTTATTGATTGCTATTGCATGTCACAAGCAGGATCTGATTCAGATGATGATATTTTTTCATTCACATTTAACGGGTCGTCGTTTGGTACCAATTGCACAACAACAGCGCCGGGGCCTGGCTCTATTTTTGGACGCTACTCTAATTTTTATCCTTTAGGGAATATCGCCACGTTGGATCTTGGTTCTTCAGCGTCATTTGATATTGAAGCTGATGATTGTGACCAAGCACCTTATTATTCTTTCGGAACCGCTATCTGGATAGACTTCAATCAGAATGGTTCATTTAATGATCCAGGTGAAAGGGTCTATACCGAATTAAATCCGCTGGAAGGTCCTCGACATGTGATTGGGGATATTAGTATACCCTGCACTGCAAATGTTGGTCAGACCGCTATGCGTGTAACGATCGCAGAAGGTTATGCAGGATCTAGTATAGCGCCATGTTTGTTGTATGGTTTTGGGGAGA
The DNA here is from genome assembly GCA_903881265.1 of uncultured Bacteroidota bacterium. GTDB lineage: Bacteria > Bacteroidota > Bacteroidia > Chitinophagales > Chitinophagaceae > OLB11. Next base: position 2,222 of record CAIRSV010000165.1, on the reverse strand, counting down.
CTGAAGATTATAAGATTTTACTTAAATACCCAGATACATGCAGCGTTGCTTCAAATCCTCCAGGAAATACCATGAGCGCAGTTACGTCGTTTTGTGATAGCGCTTCTTCGGTGTTGACATTGCAAAACAAATGTATGTTCAACAATTTTTTCTATCAATGGTATCGAGGAGATTATCCGGGAACTATCATTGCAGGCGCTACAGCGAATACCTACACAACCCCTATGATGACAGCAACCACAACCTATTATTGTAGCGTAAGTTGCGGAAGCTCAACTGTCATTTCAACACCAATTACGATCCCTAAGGTTGTTCTTTATCCTACAACGGTTGCCTCTGGTTCTTATTGTATAGGTGGTACACCCGTTACATTAACCACAACCCACACATACACTGGTGTTCCTGCAGCAACAACATATACGTATGCGCCTTCAACAGGTTTGTCATCAACTACGGGTGCGGTGATTAATGCATCACCAACTTCAAATACAATTTATACTGTCACAGCGACTGATATAAACGGGTGTCTTGCAACAACAACAATAGCAGTGTCTGCTACTTATTTGCCAATTCAACTGACAGCATCCTCTTTATGGTATTGCACGCCCAACGGATCTCCGGTTACGTTAAGCGCTAGCGGTGCCGTAACGTATAGTTATTCGCCTTCAACGGGATTGTCATCATCAACGGGTGCTATCGTATCAGCTGCTCCATTAAGTACAACAACGTATATCGTCACCGGCGTTAATGCTGCTGGATGTTATGGTAAAGATTCGGTGATTATTTCCACTCAATCGATTACCACAGGCTCATCATCTGCCACAGCTTGTAATACGTATACTTGGGTTCAAAATAATAATACAGTGTATACTGCAAGCGGTGTGTATTTGCATACATTTCTAAATGCAGGCGGATGTGATTCTGTTCATTCATTGAATCTAACGATAACTCCTTGTGGAAATTCGATTGTCAATCTGAAGTTATTTTTTCAAGGATATTATGATGGCGCAGGCCTTATGCTGCCCGCATTACTTAATGAAAATGCTGGTACAAGCACAACAGTAACAGATCAAATCACCGTGGAATTACGAGATCCGAATACGTTGGCTGTTGTGTCATCTGTAAACACATTATTATACACAAATGGCACGGCTGTGTGTATTTTTCCTCCTGTTAATAATTCATATTATATCGTGGTGCGACATAGGAATAACTTGGTGACGTGGAGTGCAGCTCCTATTGCAATTGGTGCAACCCCTGTTTATTATGACTTTTCCACTGCTGCTTCAAAGGCATATGGAAACAATCAGATACAAAAGGAGCCTGGAATTTGGGCTATTTATTCGGGCGATATACAACAGGATGAGAATATTGACCTGCTTGATTTGTCCATATTAGAAGTCGATATTAATAATTTTGAAAACGGATATTTTGTGACTGATTTAAACGGTGATGGTAATGTCGATTTGCTCGATGCACCGCTCTTGGAGGATAATGTCAATAATTTTATTTATTCGATTCATCCCTAATTAGTTTAAATTGGTAGTCAGCATCCCCTTGGTGAACAACGAAGGGGATGTTCTTTTTTACGAGCGTATCATCTCTTTTTAGTTGCAGAAAAACTATTGCTACTATCGTTGTGTATTTATTGTACGAACTTGAGATTTCGTTTTATGCCTGAAAATTTAGTTCGGGCAAGCGGAGAATCTTTAAAAACTTTTTTGAATGTCTCTTCGGTAATTTCCTCCCAGTCGCTTGTTGTATAATTCAGAATCTCATTAAGAGGTTTAAAATGCGCTTCGGTTGTTGTCTTTGAAAATCGATTCCAAGGACATACGTCTTGACAAATATCGCAACCAAATATCCAATCATTCCATTTTTTTTCGGAGGGAATAAGGGCCTCCTTCAACTCGATTGTAAAATAGGAAATACACTTGTTTCCGGCAATCTCTTTATTGGGAAGGATGGCTTGGGTAGGGCAACTATCAATGCATTTGGTACATGTGCCACAGTAGTCTTTTAGATAGGGTTGGTCGTATGCCAATTCAAGATCGATCATTAATGTGGCAATAAAGAAAAAGGATCCTTGTGATTTAGTAATCAGATTTCCATTTTTGCCAATCCATCCTGCGCCACTTCGTGCAGCCCAACTTCGTTCAAGTACAGGCGCAGAATCAATAAATCCTCGTCCATCAATCTCGCCGATTTGTTCCTTCAGCGTT
>CAIRSV010000164.1 GCA_903881265.1 uncultured Bacteroidota bacterium | reverse complement strand
TTTCAGGAACGAGGCTTCAGAAAAGAAACCATCGAAAAATTTCAGCTGGGTTATTGTCTCGAAGACCGCGACGCGTTGGCGAAGGAAGCCATTGAAAAGGGATATAGCAAAGAGCTGTTAGTGAAAGCAGGATTAGTCTATGATCGCTACGATAAACTGCAAAGTATCTACAGTGGTCGCGTTATATTTCCTATCCACAATCAAAGTGGCAAAGTGCTTGGGTTTGGCGCTCGTATCTTAAAGGCCAATGAAAAGGCGCCGAAATATATCAATACGCCCGAAAACGAAATCTACCATAAAAGCAAAACCCTTTACGGCATCTATTTTGCAAAAAATACAATTAGCACACTCAATGAATGTTTTTTGGTGGAAGGTTATACCGATGTCATTTCGCTGCATCAAACCGGCATTGAAAATGTAGTCGCAAGCAGCGGCACTTCCCTCACCGAAGAGCAACTTAAATTAATCAAACGCTATACAAAAAATCTCACGATTCTTTATGATGGTGATGCAGCTGGTATTAAAGCGGCTTTGCGCGGATTGGATATGGCTATTGAGCAAGGATTGAATGTGCAAGTGGTATTACTGCCCGACAATCACGATCCGGATAGTTATGTGCAGGCAGTAGGTGTGGAGGAATTTAATGCCTATATCAAAAACAACAAGAAGGATATCATCTTGTTTAAATTGGAAGCTTCGCTGAAAGAAGCCAACGATGATAGCATCAAGAAATCAGAATTGATCAATGACATCGCAGAAACATTATCGAAGATTAATAAGGTCGAGGAATTTACAAAGCAACAGGATTATATCCGTCGTTGTTCTCAATTACTACAGATTGATGAAGCGGGTTTAATTGCGCTTGTCAACAAAAAGATACGAGAGAAACTTGGCAAAGAAGACTATGCCAATAAGAAAGAACTTGATACCTTGGCGCAACAAGCGAATCCGGAACAAATCCATATTCAACCTGATATCAACGAATTGCTTCAACGCGATTATTTACAAGAAAGAGGTTTGATTCGTGTTCTTGTTGAGAATGGCAGCAAGCCTTACAACGATATGATGAGCATCGCTGAATATGTTCGCGTGAAGGTGGCCGATCATGATTTTCAAAATGCGCAGTGGATGAAAATTTATACATCCTATTATGGTTTTTATGATGAAACATTGCAATTTCCAGATGAAAAACACTTTACCTATCACGACGATGAGCAGATTCGGACAGCCGCAATTGAAGCGCTTTATTTTCCATACGAACTAAGTGCAGGATGGCAAGAAAAACATCATATTCTGACGCCAACAAAAGAGATGACCTATATGCAGGATGTGAACGACACACTCACTTTTTTTCTGCTTCGCAAAATTCGTAATACCCATCGCGAACTATTTGATGAACTACGAACGATGAACGATGCTGATATGAATGAAGTGATGGTGATTCAACTGACGATACTTGGCCTTAAAAAAACGGAAGCCGAATTATTGGAACCAATGAAAAGTGTGACGACGAAATAAACATCACACCCACACATAGATAACCTTGACTGTAACAATCGTGATGTATTTCTTGCACTTGTTTTTTTGATCAGCATCGCTATTATTTTTATTCACAACCACCTTAATATTTTAACAACTCTGTAAGATTATATTAAATTATTTTTGTTGATATGCGTAGAAATTTTCTGAAAATAGTTGTCATTCCTTTCTTGATTTTCATCCTTGTATCCTGTGATTTCAGAAATGGCAGTCAGGCCGCAGTGCCTGATTCTGTGCCACGTTTTAGTCGAGTAAATCTGCGTTACAATGATACCAATGAATTGTCGTTTAAGCGAATGATCCACAGCCTAGATACCTTCTATCAACGTCAGATACTAGGCGGTTTCAATGGCACTGTATTGGTTGGATATCAAGGAAAAATTCTATACGAACGATATTATGGCGTAAGCCAAAAAGAGAGTGGTGCGAAATGGACACCTGAAACGCAAAGTCAATTGGCATCCACATCAAAAACATTAACTGGTGGTGCCATTATGATTTTAAAAGACAAAGGATTACTTGCCTTTGATGATTTGGTAACTACATACTTACCTACGTTCCCGTATAAAGATATTACAATACGTATGTTATTAAATCATCGCAGTGGCTTACCTGATTATGTCAAATTTGCCAACAAGCCAATCAACAAATTATATCTTGACAATAATGATATCCTGAATTTATTTGTCCTGAAAAAACCTAAACAAAGTTTTCCAACCAATACTGCGTTCAAATACAGCAACTCAAATTATGCCCTTCTAGCTTCGATTGTCGAAAATATTAGTGGCATGAAATTCAGATACTTTATGAAAAAGTATGTGTTCACACCCATTGGCATGGACAATAGCTTTGTCATCAACCCGAATGAAGAACGAGTTTGCACGGCTTCCTTTTGTTACAATTATAAATGGCAACTAGAGCCAGAAATGCATCTTGATGGTGTAGTTGGCGACAAAGGTGTTTACAGCACAGTGAAAGATTTATACAAATGGGACCAAGCCTTGTATTCAGGAAAATTTATCAAGCCCTCCACTTTAAAAGAAGCCTATACACCCTATAGTTTTGAAAACCGCGGTATCAAAAATTATGGCCTCGCTTGGCGCATGCTCAACTACCCTGATGGCGTCAATGTCATTTATCATAATGGATGGTGGCATGGCAACAATACATGTTTCTATCGTTTCATTCAAGACAATTTTACGATCATCGTATTGGGCAACCGTTTCAATAAAAATATCTATCACCAACCTCAACAGATTTTTAATATCGTCATGGGGCATGGATTCTCTGGTGAAGAATTAGAAACAGAAGAGTAATTCATTCAACGCCTCAACAGCATAGTACTGCTGTTATCCCAGAGATAAGTTCGAACACGAAATTGCACGCCCCCTATATTCTCTGTCATTATTTCTATTAACAGAATAAGGTGATGCCATCTACTTGACAATCAAATGCAAGCACGAAATGATGTTTATTCGTTCCCCGTATGGAGTATTTTCTCTTTGAAATAATCGAGCGTAATCTTCAACCCTTCGGCTCTTTCAACTTTTGGCTCCCATCCGAGGATAGTCTTTGCCTTTGTAATATCTGGTTGACGTTGTTTAGGATCATCCTGCGGCAAAGGCATATACACGATCTTCGAATCAGAGCCAATTAAACGTTGTATCTCGACAGCAAAATCGTTTAACGAAATTTCGTGCGGGTTGCCAATGTTGACCGGCATATGATAATCGCTCAACAATAAGCGATAAATGCCCTCCACTAAATCGCCTACATAACAGAATGAACGTGTTTGCGAACCGTCACCAAAGACGGTGATATCTTCGCCTCGCAACGCCTGACTCATAAAGGCAGGTAGCGCGCGTCCATCATCGAGTCGCATACGCGGTCCGTAGGTATTAAAGATTCGCACGATGCGCGTTTCTAATCCGTGAAAATTATGATACGCCATCGTGATCGCTTCCTGAAAACGCTTTGCTTCGTCATAGACGCCACGCGGACCAATCGGATTGACATTACCCCAATACTCTTCGTTTTGAGGATGCACCAACGGATCACCGTACACTTCAGACGTTGATGCAATCAACATACGGGCTCTTTTTTCTTTCGCTAATCCACATAAATTATGCGTGCCCAACGAACCAACTTTTAGCGTTTGAATTGGCATTTTTAGATAATCAATCGGACTAGCAGGCGACGCGAAATGAAGTATATAATCGAGATTACCAGCGACGTGCACAAACTTACTGACATCGTGATGATGAAATTCGAAGTTTGGCAATTTAAATAAATGTTCAATATTTTCGATATGCCCTGTGATGAGATTATCCATCGCGATCACATGATAGCCTTCGTTGACAAATCGGTCGCACAAATGCGATCCTAAAAATCCGGCTCCGCCGGTAATTAATACTCTTTTCATATGCTTGAATGAATGGTGGTTCTACCCATTGAATTATAATAAAAACCTTGTTCTTTCATTTCGTGTACATCAAACAAATTACGGCCATCAAACACAACATGGCCTTGCATTTGTGCCTTCACTCGATCCCATTCTGGTGTGCGAAATATGCTCCATTCTGTGCACACGGCAAGGGCGTCGGCATCTTTTAAAATATCGTAGGCAGTCGAACCAAAGGAAATCAACGGCATCAGTTCAGGCATCGTAGCGTTGACATATTCGATTGTGTTCGGCATTGCTTCAGGATCATAACAGATCACGTGAGCGCCTGCCCGCGCCAATGTTTCAATAATATATAAGGCCGGTGCTTCGCGAATATCATCCGTATTAGGTTTAAAGGCTAAACCCCAAAGGGCTATCTTCTTGCCATTCATATCATTGTTAAAATACGAAATAATCTTATCGGCGAGTACAAGCTTTTGTTTGTCATTCACCGCTATCACAGCATGTAAGGTGCTATAGGTATATCCAACTTGAGAGGATGTCTGCACCAAGGCCTGCACATCTTTCGGAAAACAGCTTCCACCATATCCTATACCCGGAAACAGAAAGCGCTTACCGATACGATTATCACTACCCATTCCTACACGCACTGTTTCGACATCGGCGCCAACTTTTTCACAAAGATTCGCGAGTTCATTCATAAACGTGATACGCATAGCCAAGTATGAATTGGCAGCGTACTTAGTGAGTTCCGAACTGCGTTCATCCATAAAATAAATTGGGTTACCCTGACGAACAAATGGTGCATATAATTGTTGCATCATCTTCTTTGCTTTTTCAGAACTGCAACCAACTACAACACGATCGGGTTTCATAAAATCTTCTACAGCGGCTCCTTCACGCAAAAACTCAGGATTGCTTACCACATCAAATTCGCCCTGATAATTCTCGAGAATTTTATTTCTAACTTTTTCGGCCGTGCCAACGGGCACAGTGCTCTTATTGATGATGACCTTATATTGTTGGTGTTCAACTAAGATAGTTCCGATTTGACCTGCCACCCCAAGAATATAACTTAAATCTGCAGAACCATCTTCCCCGGGAGGTGTAGGCAGTGCTAAGAATATCAAGTCTGATTTTTCAATGGCATCGCGAAGATCGGTCGTAAAACGAATGCGATTTTCTTTGATATTACGATGGAATAAAACCTCAAGTCCCGGTTCATAAATCACGATGTCGCCAGCAGAAAGGCGATCTACCTTCTTCTTGTCGATATCGACACAAATTACTTGATTGCCTGACTCGGCGAAACAAGTACCTGAAACCAATCCAACATATCCTGTACCTATTACTGCTATTTTCATATTAGAGCGTTTATTATATCAATAAAATTGGATGCAATATAATTCATTTGTTCGTCGTTCATTTCGGTATGAATCGGAATCGAAATCACATGATCTGCCAACCAATCCGTAGTTGCTAAGTTAGATGACGTAGTTTCAAAATTGTCAAACATCTTTTGCCTGTGCGCCGGAATTGGATAATAAATCATCGATGGAATTCCTTTCTCTTCGAGCCTTGCCTTCACGGTATCCCTGTCGACGCCTTCTAACATTATCGTATACTGATGAAAGACATGATGCGAATAGGGCGCCCTGAACGGCGTGATGATCATTGAATGATCTGCAAAAGCGGTATCATAAAAATCGGCAACCTTACGCCTCGCATCACAATAGTCATTCAAATGCTGCAGTTTAACCAATAAGATAGCGGCTTGTAAGGTATCAAGTCGCGAATTGCAGCCAACAATTTCGTGTACATATTTTTTACGCTGTCCATGATTAGCCACCATTTTCATTCGTTCTGCCAAATCGCTATCATTCGTAAACACCGCGCCACCATCACCATAACAACCTAAATTTTTTGATGGAAAAAATGAGGTTGTTCCAACTGTACCCATCGTACCATTGGCTTTTTTGGTTCCATCACTGAATGTATACGAACCTCCGATGGCTTGCGCATTATCTTCAATCACAAATAGATTATATTTTTTTGCCAAGGCTAGAATAGGCTCCATATCGGCGCTTTGACCATATAAATGTACCGGCACAAT
>CAIRSV010000163.1 GCA_903881265.1 uncultured Bacteroidota bacterium | reverse complement strand
TCGCGCGTATTCATATCCATATGATACTTGCCGCTCCAGAAAAATGATTTTTCATCCTTCACCACTTCGACACCTTCAAATTCGACACCTTTTTGTTGAAGGGCATCTATTTCTTCCTGCGGAAAATCGCCGCCTATGATAGAAATTTGTTTGATAGGTTGCGTAAAATGCGAAGCACTCCAAGCAGCGTATGTTGCCGAACCGCCAATAATTTTATCTGTTTTTCCAAATGGTGTTTCAATAGCATCAAACGCCATCGTACCTGCAATCACTAAAGACATAGAATTTTTTATTTAGGCGGCAAAAGTATCGCTAAGACCGCTAGGGTTCAAACTTATTAGACACTATTAACACACATTTGTTTCACATTACTTGTTGTCGTTGCTTCATTCGCACACGCAAGAGTGCATGATTTAGTTGACTGTAAATTTCCCAACACGAACAATGTTGTTGCCAGATAACAAGGTATATAGATAAACACCCTGAACGGCCGTAAACGAAATTTTATTCAATCCATCGGTTAAGCTTACGTCTTTGATTACTTGCCCGAAGAGGTTAACGATCCGTATTTTGTTTACATGGCCTATGTTATTAATTGTCAAGTACTGACCTGCATAGCTCACATTATTTTGTTCAGAAATATTCACATCATTGGTGCCATTCGGTACAGAGCTTACTGTCAATGATTTCGACATCAGATCATAGTGACCGCAGGTGTTTTTAGCTTTTAATGTGACAGTATAAGTACCTGCGGCTGTAAAACTGTGAATTGGACTTGCTGCAGTGCTGATAGCCGAGCCATCACCAAAATTCCATTCGTATTGTGTACTTCGTACCGATTGATTGGTGAATGAAAATTGGTTTTGAATATTGCTTGACGAATAGTTAGCCTTTGGCAAGGATCCATTTTGTTGCCAGTTCTCCAAACTATCCAGAACCGTATTGCTGCCAATTGTTTGAAGGTTTGTTGCATCAGTCGCCAATAGTCCGCTAGGGATATACGTTGAGCCCACACTGGATCTATGATAGAGGCTTGAATAAAAAGTACAAGCTACCAAATAGGTGCCACTCATTGATGGATGCGATTCATCGGCGTTATACAATTCAATCAGTGGATATGTATCTCTGACTTTTTTCCAGGCTACACCAGCGGGCGCACACGTCGCATTATTATTCATCGCCATTTCAAGATAACTTTCACGCAGACGTTGTTGCATGCCGTTATACGTGCAAATAGGAGGGTAAACCGCACAATTAGACGCATCGCCATTCTTACGGCCCCAAGTCATATAAAAAATAGTCTCTGCACATGGATTAGATACATGCACTAGACTGTCAAGTTTCTTTGCATATGGATACGTATCAACCGCAACTTGTGATGGATCAAAACTGGGTTCTTGACTTTGCGCCTGCAATACGACATAGTCCCATCCTCCAAGTTGTATTTTAGCTAGGGTAGTGGCATTGGTCGTATGTGCATTGAAGGTCATGCCGCCGGGTGTGTTACTATCCATCTCAAGCGTATCGCCCATTGATAGTGCAAGGTTCTTCAAGGTAGTCGGTAAATCATTAACTGAGGTATAGCTATTGCCAATAAACAAGATTTTTCTTTTTTCTGCTTTCAGCAGTAGGCAAGCAAACGCAACAAGCAGTGAGGTGAGGAGAAGCTTAATTTTGAACATATTGTTTTTATTGAATGAGATGAATTAATTTAGGCGCGAAATTAACGATAATATCGAAAAGTGAATTGCCAATCTGCAGACGTAGATGACAAAAAAAAAGTTAGTACTATGAGTAAATACAGGCATTTGTTTTTTGATCTCGATCATACCCTCTGGGATTTTGAGCGAAATTCCATTGCCACCATGCGCATTTTGTATGATGAGGTAGCCCTGATGGAGAAAGGCATTGCCGACTTCGACGATTTTAATGTTGTCTATCACGATATCAATGATACGCTTTGGGATCGCTTTCGAAAAGGTTTACTTAGTCGTGAAGACCTTCGTTGGAAACGGATGTATCAAACCCTCGTCCATTATCGAATGCCTGATGAAAAATTGGCCAAGGTGATGAGCGAGCGCTACCTTGAAATTCTACCAACCCAAACCCACATATTTCCGCATTGTATCGAGGTGATGGAATATTGCGTTGGAAAAAAGTATGCGATGCACCTCATCACGAATGGGTTTGAACTCACACAAAAACAGAAACTAAAAAATGCGCACCTCGATTCGTATTTCGATAAGATTATCACCTCCGAGCAAGCCATGAGTATGAAACCGCAGAAAGAAATTTTTGAATTTGCACTTCGTGAAACTGGCGCCACCGTTGAGCAAAGTCTTATGATCGGCGACGCCTTGGATATCGATGTATTGGGCGCCCAATCTGTGGGAATGGATCAGGTTTATTTCAATCCCAAACAGATAGCACATCAAGGTAATCCCACCTTCGAAATTGAAAGTTTACACGAAATGTATCACATCGTTTAAAATAGCATATGGAAATCATTACGACCCCACTCAACGATTGCTTTATCATAAAACCTACCTTGTTTGAAGATGCAAGGGGGTATTTTTTCGAAAGCTTCAATCGCCAAAAGTTTAATCAGCTTACCGGTATGGACATAGACTTCGTGCAGGACAATCAGGCCAAATCAAATTATGGCATCCTTCGCGGTTTGCATTTCCAACAGGGCGAACATGCGCAGGCCAAGTTGGTCAGTGTCATCAAAGGAAAAGTCATTGATGTGGCGGTTGATATGCGACCCGAATCCTCGACCTATTTGCAACATATAGCTATCGAGCTATCCGAACAAAATCATCTGCAACTTTTTGTACCCCGTGGTTTCGCCCATGGCTATTCGGTATTAGAAGACAATACTATTTTCTTTTACAAGTGTGATAATTATTACCACAAGGCATCCGAAGGCGGTGTCATCTATAACGATCCTACGCTCAATATCGATTGGCAGCTTGATACGGCCGATATGCTATTGTCAGAGAAGGATGTGTTGTTGCCGCGAGTGTAAAGGAATTGGAAGGTTTTTTTATTTTTTTTCCGAAGTTGTAGTGATTAATGCGCACAACATGTGCTATGCGCCTTGAATGAAATTAGATTTGTTGGCATCGCAATGATTTTTTTAATCATTCTACTTCGCGTGGAATGATCCGGCACTCAACTAAGACAACTGATTTGTACAAATTATTGAGCGATAGGAAGTTCATCTTTCGTCAATGTGTAAATGGCATATGATTCATCATTTACAATTCCTGATGCTATTATTTTTTCAAGATGTAAATGGCAATGGTCACTAAATCGCGAATCAACAACTAGTTTATTTTGCTCTTGCGCTGAACTATAATAAAAAGGAGTACTGATAATCAACACTATTTTTGAAACACCTTTTGCAATCATTGAATCTGCGGCATATGTAAAGTCCGATTTGTCTATTGCAGATCGTCGTTGAGAGCTCCAAATACAAAAACTTCCTTCAGTTCTCATTTCTGGGTAATAGATTTTTTTATTTAAGTAAGCTGCAATAGGAGAAATGACATAATCCACGCTGCCGATATAGGGGAGCGAGTCAAGTTTATTTTCTTTTAAGTAATCCGCTGCTATTTTGCTAGTTGTAAAATCATTTTCATAATCATTCTGATAGGCTATAATTGATCCAATAATGTTCACAGAAAAAAGGATCATAAGATAAGGCTTTTCTATTTTTGCTCCTAACGCTTTTAATTTATTTAGCAGGCCATTTTTGTATTCATTGGTTGGATAGTACATACTTAGCCAATAGCAAACAATGAAACTTATCCAAAGAAACCCCGAATAACGCATAAATGATAAGTTCGTATAATACGAAAAGGCAACCAATGTAAACGTCAGGACTAGATATAGTAAAAGGATTAATTTTTTTCGCAGGAATAAAATAGTTGAAAGGAGAACTAAAAATATTGGCAGATAAAGCCAGCCCATCAAATATTCGTGATGGTCCTCTAGCCATACCCAAAGTGAATCATCAATGATTACTTTATTCTCAAAATAATAGGAGGTATTCCAGAAATGTAGGTCTTCAGTAGATGGCACATATAAATAAGAGGTGAATATATGCGACAATGATGAGAGCCACCTCGTTGAGTCAAGCAATCCATTTGGATAATCAACAGGAAACGAATTGCCACTTTTTGGAAAAATCTGATACACCGCAAATAGAATGCCGATGGCGGCTATTAATAATCCTCCGATAAATTGCAGCCATTTGCGGCTCGCTGATTGTTGCATTGCAAAAAAGTCGAGGAATAAAATGCCGGATAACCCAATAGCCATAATGGCTCCATATACATTGGAATTAGCAAGAAAAGCCAGGCACACACCTATGAGAAGATAACGACTTTCTCGTTTCTTGTAGAGCGCGCAGAAAAGAAAGATTAAAAATAATGACAGCGCATAGCATCTACTGACTACACTATACTCATAAAGTGGCAGATAACCCAAAAGGAACATAATTTTGTACAGTGTCTTTATTTCAGCATATCGAATAAAAACAAAACCAAATCCTGTTGCTAACACTGCATGAAGCACTTGCGTGAAGGCTGGGTTATGTGTAAAGCGAGTTACAAAAAAAAGTAACGTATGCCATAAGCCCGGATGCCCATCATACCGAAGATTGGAAAAAAGGTGCGCTAAGGAGTTTGAGTCTCTTGCCAAAAGCCAGGCTTGCAATTCATCACGCCACATCTCGTGATGGAATAACCCAAAGGCTATAATAGCAAAAAAGCATGCAGTAAGAAAAAGTGAAGGAGTGAAACCTAGATTGGTTTGCATCAAGAAAGACGGTGAATTGGTAGTTGCAGCCTGTTCAGGTTTTTTCTTGTACTGATTATTCATAAATGTAAAAAAAGGGTGTTCTAAAATTTATCATTTCTGCTTAACTGATAATTTGGTAAGAATTAGCAGATGTAAATTCAAATTTAGTTCATCTTTCTTTTATAATCAATACATCAACGTATACAAAATCAATAGATGAAGAATTCGTGATCCACTATTGTAGGTTTCTCCGAAAACGTTCGATTCGAGTAGTCCCAATTTGCTTCTTTGCAAAGCATCATGAAGCGCAAGTCATCATCTTTAATTCTCGATATCTTCTTTCGAACGTTTCAACTGATTTTGCCAGTTTCCTTTACGAAGCTTGTTTTTAGTTCGTTCAGTATGGCCATCACGTTGATTGAGAATATCGATACACATAAAAATTGAGTTGATAAAGGAACTAGCATCGGCGATATTCTTTCCGGCAATATCAAACGCAGGTCCATGGTCTGGCGATGTGCGCACCACCGGTAATCCGGCTGTGTAGTTTACACCTAATCCTTTATCAAAACTTTTAAATGGAATCAATCCTTGATCGTGATACATGGCAAGCGTGCAGTCAAAGTTCTTGTCTGCCTGACGGGCAAAAAAAGCATCGGCACTAAACGGTCCAAACACCAAATGGCCTTCAGCTCTCAATTTTTCAACAGCAGGTCCAATGATAGTTTGTTCTTCATTGCCAATCAGACCATCATCACCCGAATGCGGGTTAAGCGACAACACTGCAATTTTAGGCGCTACAATACCAAAGTCTTTGATGAGGCTTTCCTTAATCGTTTTTACTTTGCTGATGATAGAATCGACGCTAATATTTTTAGCAACTTCGCTGATCGGAATATGTTCGGTCAACAACGATACTTTCATATCATCACTGCACATCATCATAGCCACATCCTTTGCGCCAAATTTTTCTTT
>CAIRSV010000162.1 GCA_903881265.1 uncultured Bacteroidota bacterium | reverse complement strand
CTTAAATAACCTTCGTTATACACTATTTCATCTTTAGGATAACCTAGGGTAAAGAGTGATTCCGATAATTCAGTTGACGATTTTTTAAACCCATACGGAAGCATTTTAGGGGCCTTGAAATCGGGGTCATTTATTTTTAATACTGAAAGGTCTGTTAGAGGATCTGTATTAACAATCTCTGCTAGAAAATTTTCTCCTTCTTTGTTTTGAACATATACTTTCTTTGCTCCCTTTATCACGTGTGCACTTGTAATTAAGTAACCCTTTGGGTCAACCATGAAGCTTGTGCCTCCAAACTTAACTGATACACCCGGCTCTATTTTACTTTGGAACTTAGTTAGTTCAGCCCGTTGAGTGGTGGTTTGTTTTTCGAGGCTACTTACTTTCCTCCTTAGCTCTTCAATGTCATTAAAGGGCGCTTTGGGCGAAAAAAGTGTAATCATACCACTAATGAACAATGCTGTGATACTTGCTATTGAGGCTGCAACAGCAACTACCCTGCGGTATCTAGACCAAATATTGATTATTCTGGCAGTAGCCTTTATCTTCAATTCTCCAATATTACCTTCTTCTTGGAGGTTTTGATGAATATCATAGATGTTTGATTTAAATCTCCTAATATCACCATAGTTAGAAATTTGCTCTAGAAATGAAGCATACTCAACCACCATTTGATCGATTTCAGCGTCATTCCTACGCATTTCCTCAAAGGATTCCTTTTCAAGGGGTGACATTTCACCTTTGAGGTATTTTTCAATAAGTTCTGTCAATTGAAATTGCTCCATTTAACCGTTTTTATATTGTGCAAAGAATAATTTTTTTAACCTAACCAGACATTTATACTTCTGGTTTTTTGCATTATCAGCATTGGTATAACCAAAAAAACCAGCAATTTCACTCATATTTTTCTGGTGAACATAAAAGGCTTCAATCAAGCTCTTACAAGGTTCACCAATTTTTCCCATTGAAGTTCTCATGATCAAGTATTGATTTGTTAGCTTTTCATGCTCATCCAAATCTTCCTCAACAGGAACTACATGGTCGAAATTCTCTATTTGGGTCTCCATCCTTCTAGCATGTTGAAGCTTTTTGAGCCATAACCTCCTGCTAACTGAATAGAGATAAGTCTTTATTTGGCATGTAAGTTCAAAGTCAGGTGATTTTGCCTTTTCGTAAAGCACCATCATGGCCTCCTGAAATATGTCACGGGCATCATCTTCTGTTCCATTGTTATAGACAACAAGGTGCTGAATGAGTCCATAATGTTCCTTGTAAATTGACTCTATTGCATCCTTTTCGTTTGCTCCAATGGCCCTTAAAACTGCTTTTTCCTGTTCAAATATGCTCACTGCCGACTATTTAATACTGTTTATGTCGTTATTGTAACCCACAAAAAAACGAAATAAACTTTTAAAAATCGGGTTACTTTCTTTTACTTTGTGTATTAATTCACAATTATTCAATTTTAACATTCAAAAAACATTCAAGAATGAAAAAGTTATTCGCAATCATCGCTATGGCTGCTCTCGCTTCTTGCGGAGGTTCTGATTCTGCTGCTACCACGGATACAGCTGCTGCTGTTGTAGTTGACACTACTGTTGTAGTTGATACTGCTGCTGTAGTTGATACTGCCGCTGCTTCAGCTGATACAGCTGCTCAAGCCAAGTAAGATTTTTCATATGGCAAGCAATCGTTGAAGTCGTTCCGTTTCCACGGAACGGCTTTTTTATTTAATATATTGGTAATCAATCTTTTCTACTCTGTCCTTTTCTCAGGCTTAAAGATTACCTTTGCAAAAATAGTTTTAT
>CAIRSV010000161.1 GCA_903881265.1 uncultured Bacteroidota bacterium | reverse complement strand
ATGGGACGTAGGGCATCAGGCTTATGGACATAAAATTATCACGGGTCGTCGCGATGTATTTCATACCAATAGAAAATATAAAGGAATTAGTGGCTTTCCAAAACGTGATGAAAGCGAATATGATACTTTCGGTGTAGGACACTCTTCTACTTCGATCTCTGCGGCTTTAGGAATGGCAGAAGCAAGTCATTATTTAAAAGTGAATAAGCAACACATCGCTGTTATCGGAGACGGATCTATGACTGCAGGGATGGCATTCGAAGCGATGAATCATGCGGGGGTTAGTAACTCCAATATGCTCATCATTTTGAATGATAATGGAATCAGTATCGATCCGAATGTCGGGGCGTTGAAAGAGTACCTAACAGACGTTACCACTTCTTCTACTTATAATAAATTTAGAACAGATGTTTGGGATGCCTTGAGTCATTTACCTGGCGGCAAAACATCACAACAAATATTGAGTAAGGTAGAAGCTTCACTTAAAGGAATTATTTCCAAGTCGAGCAATATCTTCGAAGCCCTTAAATTAAGGTACTTCGGTCCTATCGACGGACATAATGTAATTCGCTTGGTGGAAGTATTAAGCGAGCTTAAGAATATTGGTGGTCCGAAGTTACTGCATATCGTTACAACCAAAGGTAAAGGATATGATTTAGCAGAAAAGGATCAAACCTTATGGCATGCGCCAGGATTATTTAATCCTGAAACGGGAGAACTCATCAAGAAAGTTTCCGACAAGCCGACGCCTCCGAAATATCAAGACGTCTTCGGACAGACGATTATCGAGTTGGCGAAGCAAAACGATAAAATAATGGGAATCACACCAGCGATGCCGAGTGGTTCTTCGTTAAAGTATATGATGAAAGAAATGCCAGATCGTGCATTCGACGTTGGCATTGCAGAACAACATGCAGTAACCTTCTCGGCTGGTTTGGCGACACAAGGGATGCGTCCTTTCTGTAATATCTACTCCTCTTTCATGCAGCGTGCCTATGATCAAGTGATACATGATGTTGCCTTACAAAATCTCGGTGTGATCTTCTGTTTAGATCGTGGCGGGGTAGTCGGTGACGACGGGGCCACGCATCACGGCGCCTACGATATGGCCTATTTCAGATGTATCCCGAATATGGTGGTGAGTGCTCCGATGAATGAAGAAGAGTTGCGTAATTTGATGTATACTGCTCAATTGGATAAGAACAATCGACCAATCAGCATTCGTTATCCGCGTGGTGAAGGTGTGATGGTAGATTGGAAAAAGCCATTTGCAGAAATAGAAATTGGTACGGGACGTAAAATAGCAGAAGGTGAAAAGGTAGCGATACTTAGTATTGGTCATACCGGCAATGCTGTGGTTGAAGCGATGGCGAAGCTTGGCACGGAAGGTATTCACCCAGCGCATTATGATATGCGATTTGTAAAGCCTTTGGATGCGCAATTATTGCAAGAGGTATTCACGAAGTTCGATAAGGTAATCACCATCGAAGATGGCTGTATCATGGGAGGTATGGGAAGTGCCGTTTTAGAATGGATGAGTGATCATGGTTTCAAAGCTAGCGTGAAGCGCTTAGGTATTCCAGATCAATATATCGAACATGGCTCACAACAACAGTTGTATACAGACTGTGGCTATAATGTTCTTGATATCGAGAATGCGGTAAAAGCGTTTTGGAATTAATTGAATAAGCTGCATACTAAAACAAAGGGAAAATACGTTTATTAAAAGTGCACGAATTAACTCGTGCACTTTTAGAAAGCTCGAAAAAATAAACGCACACTTGTAAAAATCATATGCATACGTGAAACACCTTTGCACACTTATTTTCGCAACATTAATTTTGATTGCATTTCACACGACAAGTAGTGCACAACAACAGCTAATACAACAAACTGACCCCATACAATTAGCTGTAAGAACGAATACAACAACACTTATTAACGCAAGACGAGCCTATGCGCATGCAGGTATTTTAAAAACGCCTTTAACTACAGCGCTTTACTTTTATCAAAATCTAATTTCGGAAGTATTCCAAACCAGCTGTCCGCACTACCCTTCCTGTTCTGGATTTGCAAAAGATGCGCTGACACATTTTCATTT
>CAIRSV010000160.1 GCA_903881265.1 uncultured Bacteroidota bacterium | reverse complement strand
GATTTAGCAAGCGATGAGAATATTGATTTATTAGACGCGCAGGAACTGGAGGCGGATATTCAGTATTTTCAATATGGTTATTTTGCCACTGATTTGAATGGGGATGGCAATATTGACTTGCTAGATTTTCCTATCATCGAAGATAATCTAGCCCACTTTATTTTTTCGTATCATCCAGTATTCATCGTATTTCCCGAGACCATGGAAAACGGTATAAAAACATCCTACACTACTGGCGATGTTTCGTTATCGACCGGCAGCTGGAACTTTGACGATGCATTAATAGGCTCGTCTACTTCCGATCGTAAGAATGGCGCACAATCGGCACGCATACAAAATACGGGTAAGATTACAATGAACTTTGATGTTGTCATCGATTCGGCGTCTGTCACCATATGGCACGCAAAATATGCAAGTGAAGCAACGAGCACATGGGCGTTGTATTTGTCTTCGAACGGCGGTGCAACGTGGGCTCAGCAGGGAAGTATCGTAACTACCTCGACAACAACCTTGCAAAGTGTTTCTTTTACGGTGAATGTCACTGGCAATGTTCGTTTTCAACTTCGTAAACTTTCTGGTGGTCGATTGAATATCGATGATGTCAATGTCGGCGCAATCACACCGACTATCGTCAGTAATGATAATGATCATTTGGCATTAGGAAATCCGAGTAATGCAGTGACAGATATTTCGTTCCCTGATAATTATTTGCTTATTAAACCACAATTTGATTTGGCCTATAATGAGTCGAAAGGAAGTGCCGCATGGGTGGCGTGGCACCTCGATTTGTCGGATGTTGGCACTACGCCACGTTGCGATTGTTTTAGCACGGATGTGCAAATTCCTTCAAGCTTTTACAGAGCGAGTTCGTCGGGTTATGCGGGCAGCGGTTTTGATCGCGGACATCAGGTGCCTTCGTCACACCGTAACAATAATATCACGGATAATGCCGTCACTTTCTTGATGAGTAATATTATGCCGCAAGCCCCTAATCTCAATCAGATTACATGGAGTGGATTAGAGCAATATTGTAGTACGCTTATCAATAGTGGCTATGAATTATATACCTATAGCGGTGGCTATGGATCAGGTGGTACCGGTAGCAATGGTGGCATTACCTATACCATAGCAAGCGGTCATATGAATGTGCCTTCGCACTTTTGGAAGGTAGTTGTTGCATTGCCTGTTGGTAATAATGATCTGAATAGGATTTCGACAAGCACACGCGTGATTGCGGTGGATATGCCAAACACGCAAACTGTAAACGCGAATGCGTGGGGTACGTATCGCACAAGTATTGATGCGATTGAATCTGCTACAGGGTTTGATTTCTTATCGAACCTGCCGGCAACAATTCAAACTACGTTAGAAGCAATCATCGATAACGGACCAACGAATTGATGGAATGATATTCATACACATGATGAAACAAAAAAAGCTATATTGTGCGCTAAATTGCTACGGTATGCAAACAGAGGATTCTTCTATTCTAACAGACTATATGACGTTCAGTTATCCTATCTCAAAGGGTATAACTAAGTGGCTACTGGCAGTAATGATGTTCTGTTCTTTCTTGCAGGCAAAGGCGCAAGAACCTTTGATGGCCAAAGCCAATATGATGTTTACAGTGTCGTATGGTGCCAATAATTATAATCGTATGGTGCTAGAAAAATATGTGCATACGCAATCTGTCAATGACCCTTCCATTCGTTATAATATTCAGTATTCGAATCCACTAAATGCCAATGTCGACTATGCGATGAGTGATTATACTTCGTTGGGATTAGGGGTGAATTATTATTCGTTTGATCTCAACGAAAAACGTACCGATACGATTCATGCATACGACCTCGAAACAAAAGGGCGTCGTATCGCTATTCAGATAAGAGCGATGCGTTATGTCATTCAGCGACCTCGTTCTATCGTATATTTTTTCGCTGGGGCTGGTGCTCGGTTCCGCTCCGTAACGTACAATTCTGCCGACTCAATAGCCTTGCGCACAGCCGCTATTCATCATACGGCAGATGGAAGTTTGTCAACGTATTCACCCATTTCAATGGATCTTGGGGTGGGGGCGAAATTTCTGTTGATACGCAATATTGGTATCTCTGCCGAAGTTGGTATACTGACGAGTATTGCGCAAGTCGGATTGTTTTATTCGTTTAAAAATAAATGGCGCAAGTCGCACGATAATATAGGTTGGTAAATTATAGATTATGAAGCACATTAAACTCGTTCTATTATTTTGTTTACTTCTTTGTAATCTGTGTTCGACAGGACAATACAAATCTGATTACACACCTGTGAAATATAGTTCGTCAGGTAATAAAATGAATGAGAGTGCATTCAACAAGAAGCTCAGTGTTAAGTATAATACGGTTGATCAGGCTATGATCAAGAAGTTCAATAAGTATCTGTATGTACTTCATCGTGGCTATGCCGCAGGCGCTAAGTCAAAACAATATATTGAGGAACCTTTTATGAAAAAGTATCTGAAAAATATATTGGATTCTGTGACCATTCATAATGGATTAAAAGAGAAGTTTGAAATTGTTTGTACCAGATACGCAGCCCCAAATGCCTTTAATATGGGGGATTATAAACTTTATATCAATATCGGTTTATTGGAGCAATTGACGAATGAATCGCAAGTAGCTTTTTTGATCTGTCACGAGTTGTCGCATCAGCTTCTTTTTCACGTACAAGATCATTTTATTGCCCAAGAAAAACGATCGAAAGACAAGGCAGTCAAAAAGGAAATTCGAGATATCAATAAAGCCAAGTACAACAAACTTGATAAGACGTTTCAGTTTCTTAAAAATTATAATTACGACTTTGCAACATATAGTCGTGCGAATGAAGAATCTGCCGACTCGATGGCGTTAGTGCTTTTACGCAAGACCGATTACGATTTGCGTGAAGGTATCTCCTTGATGCAAATTCTTGATCATGCCGATGATGATAGTTCGAAGATAGACTATACTAAGTACCTTGAAAATAACGCGCATTCCTTGAAACCTGAATGGCTGATTGCGAAGAAAAATACTATGTCCTTCGGAAATAAAAAGGCAATGGAATTTGATAAGGATTCAATAAAGACGCACCCCGATATTCCGTATAGAATCAAGATGATCGATTCTCAGATTGCATTGTTGAAATTCGAGCCCACAGGGAAGCACATATTCATGCAGTCAAACGCATTGTTTGATAGTGTTGTACATACGAGTAAGTTTGAAATTATAGAGACTTATCTATTTCGCAAACGATATGCCGCAGTGGTGTATTATGCTATTCTGTTGCTGAATGAATTTCCTGAGAATAACTATCTCTATAAGAATATCGCAATAGGGTTGAGTGAAATCAACAAGGCTATCAAGAAGCATACAATACAGAATTTTATTCCGATTGAGTCGGATGATTTTTCGGAAGGATATAATCAGCTGTTGCGTATTATTGATCGAACCACAGTGGATGAGTTTGATATGCTATGTCAGCATTACGTGACGCGTTATTATGCTAGAATAAGTTCATACCCTGAAATACAAACAATTTATAATGGATTCACTAAAAAGTAAATTATTGCTGATTGTGCTGCTCATCTCACTTTGTGGGGCAAAGGTATCGGCGCAGAATGGTATGTATTTCGACAGCAAGCATAGCTTCTTGATTCCGATGCTTGAAAACAATGTCTTGATTGGCCATGCCTATGTTTATTTGTTGGATAAGGTGAGCAAAGATTCATCTAGTTTTATCATCGATGTGTACGATGAATATTTGAGGGATGTTGGGCAAAAGAAATTTACACTCGATTCGAAATTTACCTTCAGTGCCGCTGTGTATAATGGTACGAATATTGTCACCAAATTTGAAAAAAAAGATCAAGCGATTCGATACATCGTCTTCGATAAAAACGCGTCGGTTAGTTTTGATACCACCATCAGCATTAAAGTGCGAAATATCACTGACATTTCTGAAATAACCTTTCAGCAGACACCTTTATACGCCGTCAATCATCAGGGGGTACTCGATTATCTCACCACTGAGACTCATGGTATGAAATCGACTACTATTCAATGTTTGACCAATGAAAATAACGTATGGCAATACAAGCAAGTAAGTGCATATCCGCAGAATGTGCAGTTAGTGGCGGCAGATAATAAGTATATTGTCAATGCAGTGTATACGTATAGACATAGAAAGCATTTTAATGATGTCACTACGTCTATACAGTTATTATCAGCGTATGGTGTCAAGATTGCTGAAACGAATTTGTTCAAAGATGATTCTGTTTCAATCTATCCGATTTCAGCAGAAATACAAAAGAACGGAATCGAAATCATTTCTCAATTCACGATACGCTCGCATGAGTTCAGTAAGGTTAAATACGGCACTTGTATCCATTTTCTTGACCTGAATGGGAAAATAGTGCGTGAACAATATAATGAGTTTACGAAAAGTCTTGTAAAGGATTCCGTTGTAAAAAAATACAAATTGCTTGTCAATAGTTACCTCTATATGCATAAGGCCGTTAAGCTTAAAAATGGCGATTGGCTTGTGGCTGCAGAGCAACTGCTCAGGACTAAATTGCGCATCCGGCCGTTTAGGAATCCCTATGTCGTTTTTAATAAGAAGAATATTTGTTTGCTTGAACTCGATGATAGGGGTGAGCTTGTAAAAATACATGTTGAGCCGAATAAGGATGATGGAGTTCGCCTTCCGAAGAAGTATTATCGACGTCCTCAAAATGGCGCTGTTGTTGCGAATGCAAAGGAACGCATGGACATAAACTACTTTGTGCGAGATGAAAAAACGACAGAAGAAAATATATCGTTCGTTTTCACCGATTACAATTATCACTCAAAGAAATTTTCATTAGGCAACTTGTTGTATAAGAATGGCGAAATTAACGTAGACCGTTTTGTAGTGCCTACGTTTTCTACATACACAAGAATTGGTATTTTGCCAGCTCGTTATGGTCATGTGTTATTGATAAAATATGATCCGAAGATGGGGCTATTCGATTTTGATACCATTAAGTTTAATAATTAAGTGGACTGCCTTTTCACCACAAAGACAACAAATACGAACGATTTTTAAAGATGTTGGTATGTTGATGGAAACAAATAAAGACAAAAAGGTATTTAATTAGAGATAAGGTGCTAGATTTGCCTTCTTACTAGAATCAATTGGCAATTTGCAAAGCATCAACCGTCTACCTAATCGAACGATTGATACTGATTACGCCGATTCGTTTCGATTCAATGGGTCAATGGCGTTAGCCAATGCAGTAGGAATTTATAGTACTCTAATTAAACAAGTATGCATATCAATATGGAAGTGAACGTATCCGATGTCGTTTCGGAAAATATCCAAGCTGCACATATTTTTAAAAAGTATGGAATCGACTTTTGCTGCGGTGGAGGTGTTTCTATCGAAAAAATATGTTTGAAAAAAAATATTGACGTGGCACTTCTGCTGCAGGATTTAAACACGATTAGTGATAGTAGTTTGCCGTCACAGCAATGTAATCGATGGGAACTAGATTTTCTAATTGATTATATCATTCACACACATCATTCGTATGTGCTTGAATCACTTGACCTGATTGATGAATATGCAACGAAGGTGGTGAAGGTGCACGGCACAGGTCACCCGGCTGTGATTGAAATTGCACGGCTGTTTAAGCAAGTTGCGATGGATTTAAGTTCTCATATGCGAAAGGAAGAAATGATTTTATTCCCTTACATAAAAAAGTTGGTAGCAGTTAAAAAACAACAGACGGCGCTCGAGGAATCGCATGTTGGATCTGTGTTCAATCCTATTCAAATCATGCAAGAGGAACACGAAGTAGTCGGTAATGTATTCAAGCAAATACGTGTGCTAAGTGACTCGTATACACCTCCTTCCTGGGCCTGTAATACGTTTAAAGCACTCTATGCCAAACTAGATGAATTTGAACAGGATCTTCAGCTGCATATTCATTTTGAAAACAATATCCTGTTTCCAAAGGCGATTGCGTTGGAATCAATGCTGTTGCATTCCTACGTAGAGTAAACAATACGAGTTGATCTTGGAAGTGGAGATCAGTTAGTATAGGAATAAGAAAAGTATTTGTAGAACAATTGCGGTC
This sequence comes from uncultured Bacteroidota bacterium, assembly GCA_903881265.1. Taxonomy (GTDB): domain Bacteria; phylum Bacteroidota; class Bacteroidia; order Chitinophagales; family Chitinophagaceae; genus OLB11. The sequence goes on along the minus strand of CAIRSV010000160.1, from coordinate 28,579 downwards.
TCAAACAAGTGCTTCATCTGTCAGAAATATGTAGACCTATCTTCTCAATAAATTTCAATCTTTTCCTTCCATCATCACGCTGCAGAAGGTATCTTTGCGCACACTTTAAACGCATGGATACAAAACTTTCATTGAAGGCTTATCGATTGATGATGACTGCCAAAGCAATGGCAGAGACCTATGAGGATAACCGACCGATATGTAAGTACGTTCATAGTACCTCACGTGGGCACGAAGCTATACAGTTAGCGCTCGCCTTTCAATTGAAAGCATGCGATTGGGTAAGTCCGTATTATCGAGATGAAAGTATCATGTTAGGTATGGGATGGCGACCTTATGAAATGATGTTGCAATTACTAGCAAAAGCAGATGACCCTTTTACAGGTGGCCGTGAGTATTACAATCATCCGAATTCAAGAAGGGAAAACTTTCCTAAAATCATCCATCAAAGCAGTGCCACTGGTATGCAGGCCGTACCCACCACCGGAATTGCACAAGGCATACAATATATTGAAAAGGCTTGTTTGAATGCTTCGAATGCTGAAATCTCAGGTCCAATTGCATCGGTTGATCAAAAACCTGTGGTTGTTTGTTGTTTCGGTGACGGAAGTGTTACAGAAGGTGAAGTGAGTGAGGCTTTTCAGTTTGCTGCCTTGCGACAATTACCGATTATTTATCTGGTTGAAGATAATGATTGGGGTATCAGCGTGAGCAGTGATGAAGCACGCACAATGAATGCGTATGAGTTTATACAAGGGTTTAAAGGCATAGAACGCTTGCAGGTTGATGGAAGTGATTTTGCAAAAAGTTACGAAGTAATCGAGAATGCTATTCATTATGTGCGCGAACACCGAAAGCCTGTTCTAGTGCATGCAAGTGTTCCTTTATTAGGCCATCATACAAGTGGTGTGCGCAAGGAATGGTATCGCACGGAAGAGGATATGGCCAAACATTTGAAAAATGATCCCGCACCTAAACTAAAAAAGGAACTTTTAAAACAAGGCGTTTCGGAAAGTGAATTAGAACAAATTGAGCAAGAAGAGAAAGAATTTGTATTGCGTGAATTTGCTGAGGCTGTGGATTCGCCTGAACCGAATCCGTTAAGTGTTGGCCACTATGTATTTGCTGATACACCTATTACTGAAGAAAAAGGTATCCGTGTGCCGGCAAATGGCGAGAAGGTGGTGATGGTCGATGCAGCGCTTCACGCAATCGAGGAGATAATGCGCAGACATCCTGAATGTATTTTTTATGGACAGGATGTAGGTAAACGTTTGGGTGGCGTATTCAGAGAAGCAGCAACACTCGCAGATAAATTTGGCGATGACCGTGTGTTTAATACTGCAATTCAAGAGGCCTATATCATTGGAAGTACCATAGGGTTAAGTGCCGTTGGCATCAAGGCGTTTGTTGAAGTGCAGTTTGCTGATTATATCTATCCTGGTATTAATCAATTAGTCACTGAAATTTCAAAATCTTGTTATCTAAGCTGTGGCAAGTTCCCAGTGAGTATGGTATTGCGTGTACCCATTGGTGCCTATGGCGGTGGTGGCCCTTATCATAGTGGTAGTGTCGAATCGATTCTTGCTAACATAAAAGGGATCAAGGTTTGTTATCCTTCAAATGCGGCTGATCTAAAAGGACTGTTGAAAGCGGCCTATTATGATCCCAATCCAGTGGTGATGCTTGAGCATAAAGGATTATATTGGAGCAAGGTGCCGGGTACTGAAGAAGCAAAAACTATCGAGCCTGATTCGGATTATATTCTTCCATTAGGAAAAGGATTATCTGTACTGCAAGCTGAGGACGAACAACTAGAGGATGGGAACAGCCTTTGTATCATAACCTATGGGATGGGCGTTTATTGGGCGAAGAATGCGGCTAAAAAATACCCTGGTTCTGTTGAGGTGATTGATATACGTACCATCTATCCGCTCGATGAAGAGTTGATTTTTTCTACCGTTCGAAAGCATGGCAAATGTATGGTGCTGACAGAAGAACAATTACGTAATTCATTCGCAGAGGCATTGGCCTGTCGAATTGCACAAGCTTGTTTTTATCAATTGGATGCACCGGTGAAAACAGTGGGTGCTATGGATCTGCCGGCTGTTCCTATGAATGTCATACTCGAGCAAGCCATGCTGCCAACTACTGAAAAAGTGGAGGTTGCGATTGGGGAACTACTGAATTATTAATGTGGGGACACATGATACCGCATCTTGTATGTTCGCTGATGCCTCTGTTTCAATGCATCATCAAGATATACTCATCAAACGATCTTGAATCATAGGTAGGTCGAAACGAATGGAGATCAATGAAACAACACGTTCAAGCAGAACGATAAAACGTAAGAAGATACTAAACGGGGAACGATTTATTTAGCCCAAAGAGATGGACCTGAACCACCATAACCATATTGGTTAACTTGCAATCCATCGCTGCTAGTGACTTTATAATACATCGTCATCACAGCATGCTGATAATAATGTTGATTCAATGGATTTGTATCGGTAATCGTAGCCCATCCTTCTACTTTACTGCCATCAGCCATTACTTGTAATGGAATGGTCAAGGTGTCTTTGTAGGCCACAGCTAATACGGTTTCTGACATATAAAAATTCTGGAAATTTTTGATCACAACTTGATTAACAGTTGGTCCATTTTCAATACTCGTGGTGTATTGCGCTGGAGATGAAAGGGTGCCGTCTTCATTGACATTCCATTGACCTTTGAATTTATCACGCGTGATTGTTTCACAATGATCGCCTTCATAACCTGTTTGGCATAAACAATTGCCATCCTTACAAACACCGCCGAACGCACAACTTACCTGCTCGCACTTATCATGTTTACATCCATTAAATAATACCGCTGTAAATACTAGCAATGTCGCTAGTGAAGTAAATATGATTCGTTTCATTTGTCTATAATTAGTTTTTTATCGGCTTCCCGGTTTTGTTTCGGGTATACGCCTTGTCGCATTTTCGTTGTATGCAAGCCTGCAACAGGGTGTATCAGTTGTTTTTAAAAATACTTTTTTACAAGGTAAATATAGATAAAAAAATTCTTAAACAAATTATTTTGTTTTAATTCTCTTATACAAACTGAGTAAGAATCCTAAAATCATCACGACAGTTCCGAGCCACAAGACGTTGATGTATGGGAAAAGGATGGCCTTCATAATGACATAATCATTCATGGCACTCGGTTGCTTGAATTCGATAACAGCTGCATTCTCAGCAGGCACTATTTTGGTAAGTCGCGTATACAGGTTATCGGCAACTAGGGTATCTTCAATGATTTCTTCTTGCTGCTGACGAATCACATACACCGGTGAGGCATTGGTGGCTACTCCTTCAAGATTATATACTTTTAGTTTGGCACTTACTGCAATGTCTCCTGTTTGAGGCACATAGTTTTTTGAATTGACATTGGTATTGAATCCTTCAAAAATCATAAAGCCTGACGCGAAAAAGGCAGTATCGCCGATTTTCATCATTTTACTCGTGTAGCTAACAGTGTCCCTCATCTGCGATTTGTCAACTGTTGAGGTGATATACGTAAAGACATCATGGGTAAGATAATGCTTGGTATCTGGACTTGAAATTAAACCCATCTTTGGGTTAATCTGGGCATTGGGTTGCAGGATAAATTCTTCGTTGATCGCACCGGTATCATTTTTTCGAGTTTGATATTTTATCCTGTAATAATGATTGGGGCCTTCCACTGTATCACCGTTATAGGTTAAGGTATAGCCTGCCATAGTGATAGGCATGTTCCTGAACAACAAAAGATTTTCTCTGCTTTCTTTTTTATTTTCTTCTTCTGTTTGTTTACCCATTGGAAAATCAACACCTAATCTATTCACTGAAATCACTTGCTTATTATAGGACGAAAGAATAATCCCAATAACCATCAGTCCAAATCCGATATGCGCAGTTGAACCTCCCCATTTAATGGCATTCCACTTCAACGTTCTGATAATGAAGAAGAAGTTGGCCAATACTGAAAAAATAGCCATGAACATCAATGCCACTATTGGCGCTGATTTTAATTCTTGCAGATACGAAATAGCCGCGGTGCCTGCCAACGCTAACGTAAACGGCAGCGCTAGCTTCATCAGCACTTCACGCATAGCCGAATGCTTGAATTTTAAATAATAGACTGTGGCTGTTCCAAGCAATACCAACATGGTAATCCAAATCTGAATTTTGTTGTAATGCGAAATTGGATCAGTGATGGCTAACTTCGTATTGAACATCTTGTTCCATACAGGCATGGAGGTTGTATAGGTTATTTGAACGACTGAAATCATCAGCACTAAGGCGCCAATAAACATCCAGAATTCTCTTGAACTCAGGGCCTCTTCTTCTTTTTTATGGTCGGGTATCGTACGAATATTTTTAAAGAATAAAACAAAACCAAGCAGCATAAAAAGAAACAAAAAGAACAGTAAGTGATAAAACAATGAGCCACCTTCGCCCGTGAAAGCATGCACGGATGTTTCGCCTAAAATGCCGGTCCTTGTTAAAAAAGATGAATACAGCACAAGCGAAAAAGACAAGATAAAAAACAGGATAACTGATTTAAGCGAATAGCCGGTTGATTTATAGATCATTAAGGTGTGTAGGCCTGCGACCATAATAATCCAAGGAACCAACGACGCATTTTCGACAGGATCCCAAGCCCAATAGCCTCCAAAGTTTAAACTCTCATAAGCCCAAGCCCCACCCATCATGATGCCAGTACCGAGTATCATACAACTGAATAACGACCATTTCAATAATGTCGGAATGAAATCTTCATAATCATTCTTCCACATGATGGCTATCACATAGGCAAATGGGAAGATAGTAGACGCAAACCCAAGAAAGAGAATTGGGGGATGTATCACCATCCAATAGTTTTGAAGTAATGGATTTAACCCATTCCCATCGCGGATGGCTGATAAATAATTTGGTAGTTGGAATATTGGTGCCCCAACCATTTGGTCGCGCAGAAATATGAAGGGGTTGCTACCGATGCGTTCGCCGAAGAAATAGAGGCCTAGTAACATCGATGCTAAAATCACTTGGGCTAATCCCACGATACTCATCACAGGAGATTCCCATTTGTTATTTTTACCAATCACAAAAAAACTCAGAATGCAATTCCATGTGGTCCATAAGAGGAAGCTACCTTCTTGCCCCTCCCAAAAACAGGAAAGCAAATACTTGAACGGCAATTCTCTCGATGAATGTGTCCACGCATAATTGTATTCAAAATAGTGATTGAAAATGATATAAAAGAGGGTAATAAAAATACCAAAGACACTGCCTGTATGCACAAAGAATGATGAACGCGCCAAATTTTTCCAATTCCTCTGATCCATTTCTGAACGAGATTGTGTACTCAGGAAATAAGCAATCGTAGCGACGATTGAGGCAGCAAAGGATAGAATGGTAAACAATTCGCCGATCTTACCGGGCAGTGCATGTTCGTTAAGAAATTGGGTTTCCAATTAGTATGTGTTTGAAAGTTGAATAATAAGGCACCCTGTCATTAGCTTGGTTGACCCACAGCGACTTGGTCTGTTTTGTATTTAGAAGGGCATTTCATCAGTATCTTACTGCATTTGAATTCCCCATTTTGCATTGAACCTGTCATGGTTAACTTTTCACTTCGTTCGAAATCTTGTGGTTTGGTACCATTAAACACGACTTTCTTCAATTGACCTGCTTCGTCTTTGGCGTAAAACGTAAAATGATTGGCGTCTTTAATCGGATCGTACATCATTTTATGTTCGACTGTATCCAGTTTTGCTATGATTTGAAACTCCTTACCAGGTTTTTCTTCGGCTGTTGTAAAGGTCTCGTAACTGCTGAAATCGCCCACCATACTAAGGATGGCTGCCAATGCTATTGCGATTACCACTAATGCAACAAGATTTGATTTTTTCATATAGTAGAGCAAAAATTTTAGATTGGGCAAATTTACAAACCAGATAGGGTTTAACCTATTTTATTTCGATGATATGGGATTTGCAGTACCTGACCCGAACAAGATAAAACGAAGGAACATTCAATCGGTCAACATCGTTTTAATCGTTGATTTGACTGATTAGAATTTATTCTTCCACATCATGCTTTCTACCGGACGTTTGGGTTGCCCGCTATATTTTGCACCTACTTTATTATTGTACTTGACTAGAATTTCGCCATCCACCGGAAAATAGATTAATTGACCAATAGGCATTCCAGCATAAACCCTGACCGGTTGTTTCACAGAAATTTCAAGCGTCCAGTTGCCACAAAATCCAACATCACCTTTGCCGGCCGTTGCGTGTATATCAATACCTAATCGGCCAGTGCTTGATTTGCCTTCTAAAAATGGGACATGCTCGTGCGTTTCGGTGTATTCTTCAGTAACACCCAAATAAAAATCACCGGGAAGCAACAGAAAGCCTTCCTCAGGAATATCGAAATGCACGATCTCGTTGTGTTTTTTAGCATCCAATTCCTTTTCGGCGTAGGTAGCAAGATGCTTGCCTAAATGCACATCATACGAATTACTTCCAAGGCAATCTCTGTCGTAGGGTACAATTTTAATGCTACCTTTTTCTATTTCTTCTAAAATGCGGGTGTCTGAAAGAATCATATCGAAACAATTTTGCCCACAAATGTAATACCATCCTGCTTTATTCAGTCAACCTGCGAATTCTTTTTTCAATACCCTCGTTCAGTTGTGTCAACCAACTAGTTCTTAGTCAGCTATAAAATTTAAAAGGTATGCTTATCTTTTCTATGCTTGTTCATTGTATCAATGATTGTTCTTCCTGCGTTTGATACACTGAATTGAATTTAAAATTGTTATTTTTACACCATGAAAAAAATACTCCTCTTCACAGTGATTGTATGTGGAATGTTTTCTGCAGCCGCAAAAGAAAAATTAGGGTTTAATTTTGGTGTCGGTGTAAAGGCTGGCCTCAACTTTAATAAGGTGTCTGCAACTGAATGGAAAGACAACTATAGTACCGATCCGTTGGCGGGGATTTTTATTTATGCAAACAGGCATCGGCTTGGTATTCAACTTGAGGTGCTGTGGACGCAAAATACGGTGACTACTGATTCGACTTTCTATGGACTTTATCAGCAATATTGGAATGCGGGGACCGACAGCTTTAAAAATGGAACGTTTCGCTTCACGAATATTTCAATTCCCATTTTAATCAATCTAAAACTTACGCAATTTCTTTGGTTACAAGTTGGCCCGCAATATGCTGCTAGCGTCAGTGTGATTGATAAAGACAATGTGCTCAAAAGTGGTGTCAACCTTGTTCAATCAGGAAATTTTAATTTGGTAGGGGGGCTATGGCTTCAAATTGGAAGTAAGCATGCAGCGGTTCATCCAAATATTGGCATACGATATATTTCTGGCATCAATAACATGAGTAATCTTGAAACCGTTGCCGGGCAGTCAGCTGAATGGAAGAACCAAATGATACAATGTCACGTAGGCTTAAGTTTCTAATGGAATAGCACGTTAGTTCATGTAACACCTGATGCAAATCATTGTGATTTTTATGGAAGCGATTTTATAGCAACTTCTCTTAGTTTTTCAAATTTATCGATGGCTTCTGTCACCTCGCTTAATGGGATACGAATTTGGTATTCGCAAAACAGGGTCATTTCACTTGTGATAATACGCACTTGATGTTGTTTTACTATTCGCATGACATCATTCATTAAGGTGTAAGGAAATTCCAAGGCGTAACGGGCCTCCAAATTTTTTTCAACTACAACAGCAAGCTGAAGCGCTTCATAGGCTGCTGTTTTGTAGGCATTGATTAATCCCGGAACACCAAGCAAGGTACCGCCGAAATAACGGACAACCACAATCAATAGATCTGTGAGTCCAGCACTATCGATTTGTCCTAAAATAGGTTTGCCTGCACTGCCTGAAGGTTCGCCATCATCTGCAGCCCTGAATACATTACCATCGGTGCCTATTCGAAAGGCATAGCAAAAATGAACAGCCTTGGGATGTTCTTCTTTTAAATGCTTGAGCTTATTTTTAACGTCATCGATAGAAGAAACCTCAGAAGCAAAGGCAAGGAATTTACTTCCACGATCTTTGAATTCTGCCACCCCGTGTCCTTCAATGGTTCGATATGTTGTTTTCTTTTCGATGAAGGATTATAGTTTATCACCGGCAAAAATCAACAGAATAGCCATGATAGTGAGGATTAGTCCGATGTAATTAAGTTTGGATAATTTTTCGTTGAACACAAAAATGCCAAATAGACTTACGACAAACAGGACAGTGATATTGTTGATAGGAATAATAGCCGAACTACTTAATGCCTTACTTTGCAGCGCTTTGACCAAATAATAAATCGAAAAGTAATTGGGTACTCCTAATACGATGCCTGCAAGCAGGTTGCGATAATGAAATGTTCGCTTACCTGTAAGAAACAAATAACCTAATACGGATATGCCAATCAAGAATGCGGTGAGGAAGCCGGTAATTAGGTATGTATTGGATATCGCTTCAGATGTCAAAAATGTATGTTCGACATATTTAGTGAGCGTGTCGATGATGCCGCTACTCACAAATAATACGAATGGTAAGGCGTATTCCCAATGAGTCGTTGGGTTGTCTTTCGTCTCTTTTGGTTTTGTTGATACCAATAGGACAGCAATCAACGCCGCAGCAATACCAGCTATTTTAATGGGTGTAATCTGTTCTTGATACAAGAAATAAGAAAATAGTACAGGAATTACAAAGGATAGTTTGTTGGATGTCTGCGTAATGGTGATGCCTACTTTAACCGAAGAAATGCCAATCAGATTAAACACGGATATGAATAGGAAGCCCATGGCCAATGCCCAACGAAAATAAGGTTCAGCGAGGATGTGTGGTTGAACAGGAAAAGTACCTAAGAATATACTGCCTGTGAGCACACAAATGCCATAATTGAAAACGATTGCTTGAAAAATGTCAATCTTATATTTTTTGAAATAGGCAAATAAGATACCGAGATACGCATTCAATAGGATGGATAAAAGCAGATACAGCATCAGCGTAAGGTACTATTTTTATACAAGTGAATCATATCATTCCCGCACGCTTGCTGCATTGTTTCCAGTTGCTTATCCAGGAGCGGTGCCTTCGTGCCATCTTTAAGTGAGGTGGTGGTTTGTATCATTCTAATTTCATCCCAATGATTTTGGTCGATCAGTTGAGTGATAAGTTTTTCTCCACCTTCAACCAACACAGAAAGAATGGCTTGGGAGTATAAATAATCGAGTATTTGACCAATTGAATCGTCGTGATGAATCTTAATCAGTCGTCTGTTTTCTGCTTCTCTATCAATGATGGTATTGAAGATTAATGTAGGTTGGCTTTGGTCAAACAAATGCGATTGTTCATCCAAATCAAGTGTCCGGTCATAGAGAATGCGTATCGGATTTCGTCCGTGTACATGTCGTACATTCAAGCGTGGGTTGTCAATCTTCGCGGTATTAAAACCAACCCAAATCGTATCTTCTTCAGCGCGCCATTGATGCACCAATTTATCAGTGATAGTGTCCGATAATCTGATGGGTTCGTGCGGACTTCCAATATAACCCTCAGCAGATTGCGCCCATTTAAGTATGATATAGGGGCGTTTTTTTTGATGAAAGGTAAAGAAGCGTTTATTGAGTTCGATCGCTTCTGCCTCGAGGATATGTTCAGTGACGTTGATGCCATGATTGCGCAATCGTTTGATGCCATCTCCATTTACCTTGGCTGAAAGGTCTTTACAGCCAATTACGACATTCGGTATCGAATGACGAATAATGAAATCGGCACAGGGTGGCGTTTTGCCGTGATGCGAGCAGGGTTCGAGCGAAACGTATAACGTCGATTTATCAATCAGCGGCTTCTCACTTTCTTTTACCGAAAGGATACAATTTACTTCGGCATGTGCCTCACCATATTGTGTATGATAGCCTTCGCCTATGATGCGGTCTTCATATACTAAGACAGCCCCTACCATAGGGTTAGGAGAAACTTTTCCGCAGCCATTCATTGCAAGGGAAAGGCATCGTTGTAAGTAGTATTCATGGGATCGCATGGACAAAAAATAAGGGGTGGTGGGCATTCATACCCTATCGACAAGATAAAGATGCGTGGTTGAAATAGAAGATGTCAAATACTATTTAATCGAATACATCATTTCCTTCACTGCCTTTACGGCCTTGCTCACAGTTGGTAAATATTCGGCCACCAATGTCGGAGCATAATGCATACTCGTATCTGTGCTGCATAACCTACGAATAGGCGCATCCAAATAATCAAAGGCTTCGCGTTGTACTTTATAGGTGATTTCAGATGAGACACTAGCAAATGGCCATTGCTCTTCAATGATTAACAGGCGGTTTGTTTTTTTGACTGACTCAACAATCGTATGCACATCTAATGGACGGATAGTTCGTAAATCAATCACCTCAGCACTGATGCCTTCCGTTTGTAGCTCATCGGCTGCGGATAGCGCTACTTTCATCATCTTGTTGAACGACACAATAGTTACATCGGTGCCGGCTCGTTTGATATCAGCTTTCCCAATTGGTATCAGATATTCTTCTTCGGGTACAAAGCCCATATCGCCATACATTACCTCACTTTCCATAAAGACGACTGGATCATTATCGCGAATTGCACTTTTTAATAAGCCTTTCGCATCATAAGGATTTGAAACTGAAACTACCTTCAAGCCTGGGATATTGCCATACCAACTTTCAAATGCAGTTGAATGTTGCGCACCAAGCTGACCGGCAGAACCATTGGGTCCTCTGAAGACGATAGGGCAACTAAATTGTCCCCCGCTCATCGCAAGCATTTTAGATGCATGATTCATAATTTGATCTAGCGGAAGCACTGCAAAATTCCACGTCATAAACTCGACAATAGGTCGCAAGCCGTTGGATGCGGCACCTACTGCGATGGCGGCAAAACCTAACTCGGCAATTGGCGTATCAATGACCCTTTTGGCACCAAATTCATCAAGCATACCTTGACTAACCTTGTACGCGCCGTTGTATTCAGCCACTTCCTCTCCAATCAAAAACACTCGTTCATCTGCACGCATTTCTTCTTGCATGGCTTCTCTCAGGGCTTGTCTAAAGGATATTTCGCGCATAATTGGTGTTTAAGGTCGACAAAAATAAGGTTTGCCATCTTTATTTCTGTTTTTTTTTAAAGAAAAGTATCTGTACAAACTATGTATACCATTCGCAATGTTATCATTTCTCTAACAAGCACCTCTTTTTTTTACGGTTTATTCTTGTTTTCTTTGTGGGATTAAAAATCCAAATTTTCGTAGTTATTAAATCATAATCTTACCATTATCAAATTGTTACTCATTTGAATACATTAAAATGTCATATCATTCACATAGTTCAGGCCTGGAAGATAGCCCTGAGCGATAAGTCGTTTACCTTGAAGTTATTGTTGATGCCCGGTTTGTTTTTTATTTATTCGGCCGTGACGCAAAAACTTGGCAATTATGTCGAAATGCGAAAAGGCGTTCAGTTAGACGATAACCTGCTTCAACTTTTCCCAAGCATTGATTTTTCGGCGCCTATCTTTTTTCTTTTATATTCATCAATGAGCCTTATCGTGCTGAGTCATCTCGAAAAACCTCGCATCATTCTTCGTATTATCGAAATGCATTTTGCAGTGGCTGTCGTCAGGCAGTTTTGTATTTTACTAGTCGCACTCGATCCTCCGGCAGGTATCATCGTATTGCGAGATTTGTTTTTAGAAAATACAGTCTACCCTCGTCATTCGCCATTGACCAAGGATTTATTCTTTAGTGGGCATGTGGCTAGTATCTGGATTTATTTTCTTTGCGCTGAAAAGAAATATTTGAAAGGGTATCTCATTGCGGCCACGTTGCTGATGAGCTTTATGATTTTATGTATGCGCGTTCATTACACGTACGATGTGTATGGCGCTATTTTCTTTACGTCATTGATTTATTTTGCGCCGATCAGAATTCGTTCATATCTAGAAGCGCGCAGTTTGTTGAGCGAATCCAGGAAATAGCATCAGCATCGAGCCGTTTTCCGTTTCTTTCCTACAGGATACATCTTCTCCATTTTTTCTATGTACTGCAAGGCATCCGGCACCTTGCAAGCGGTATCGCCCATAGACACATTCACTTTTCCTATGGCCTTAGCAGTCTCTTTTGCGTTTGCGTTCAAGGCTCTTACATAGCCTCCAATTGAAATTACAAAGCCATTCATTGTGTATCGAATGCGGTTTGTCGATTGATGAATTTCCTTTGTCACAAGATCTAATAATTTTTCTAAGGCTTTCATATCAAGTTTTTCATCTGCTGTGATACTTACAAAAGCCGACAAGGTAGCCCAACCCGCAGTGGCAATTCGTTCGTTCTTCGACTGAATCCACTCGAGCGATAATTCAAAACCATAGTTACTTTCTGCAGCCACAAACGGAACAGTATATTCGCTGATCAAATGCCAGGTGCTATTCTTGGCCCAATGATTTAAATCAGCTTTGGTCATTTTTGTTTCGTCACCGATAAGACCTGCTAGATACATAGCGTCGCTGTTGCCCGTGTTGAAAAGATCAAGGGCAAGTTGATAATCTTTCTTTATCCGTTTCACAATGGCTTTCATATCTCCGATTTTTACACCGAACATATTCTCAGGTGCCCCGTGCTTGATCAAGGTTTTTTTAGTTTGCTCAGAACCCATAGCCTCTAGTTCGCGTAAAATGTTGCTTGCAGTTTCCATCCTATAAACATAATTTAATTGTGATACATCCAGTTGTCTGTGACAGAAAATTGATTGAGTAGACGAGCTGAAAGTCATTCAGTTTTACTTCGTATGATGATGCCTTTAGCACAGATATCAACTGATTTCTTTCGGCCATAGCCAATAGATTTTTATAAAAAAAACGTTTTCCTTGACACGTGCAAATGTAATACTTTTGCAATCACGTGAAAACATTTGAACTAACAGAGACCGAACTATTGCCTGATCTTGATGTACTCGAAGATGACAATGCAGGCTTTCATTTAATCGTATGGAATGATGAGGTCAATACATTTGATTGGGTGATAGAAACGTTGATAAGCGTTTGTAAACACACACAAGAACAGGCCGAACAATGTACTATGTTGATTCATTATAAAGGAAAATGTTCGGTAAAAACGGGCGACTATGACGGACTCAAAGTGATGTGTGATGGTATTACTGATCGCGGTATAGGAGCCTCGATTGAAGAATTGGTATCCTGATTTTTTATCTGTCTTTCTCTTCAAATAAATTTTGTCCAATACTAGATAGCCTATGTTTATCCTGCCACAAACACTTATGTTTCCACCTGTATCAATGGCCGATGAGGACGGGCTTGTAGGGATAGGTGGCGACTTATCGATTGATCGACTTTTGTTGGCTTATCGAAGTGGAATATTTCCTTGGTATAATGCCGATGAGCCTATTTTATGGTATAGCCCTAATCCTCGTTTTGTCTTACATCCGGATGAACTGAAGGTAAGTAAAAGTATGCAGACATTGATCCGTAAAGAAGCATGGACCTTCACTGTGAATCAAGATTTTGCATCGACCATACGACAGTGCAGAATCGCTAAACGTAAATATCAAACGGGTACTTGGATTCATGATGCGATGGAAGAAGCCTATATCAGACTGCACGAAGCAGGTTACGCCATCAGCGCTGAATGTTGGAGCAATGGTGAATTAATTGGTGGACTTTATGGTGTGCAACTTGACCGCGTTTTTTGTGGTGAAAGTATGTTCAGTCTAGAAAAAAATGCGAGCAAGTTTGCGTTCATTCACGTTGTCACCTATCTGAAAGAGTTAGGCATTCAACTAATCGATTGTCAGGTTCATACCGATCATCTTGAAAGTCTTGGCGCTCGTATGATATCGCGTGACACTTTTTTGACCTATCTCAATGAGGTTACCTAATGCAAAAGAGTTTCGACTTTGTTCGTTAAACCGCGCGGCGTCGTCAATAAATTAGTACTTTTGGAAACAAATAAAACAGCACGATATGAAACGGACACTTGTAGCATGTTTGCTAGCCTTTATAATTAGTAGCGGATTCCTGATGCTTAATTCCTGTTCAAGGTTTAAGTCTATTACTATTCATAAAACCTATTCAGATATCACATTCGTAATTCCTGCACCAATGGTAGCAGGCACGTTTGAAATCGAAAAAGATATTCAGGCCGATTTGAAAGACTTGGCCTTGCAAAACGGTTTTGATATTTCAAAGATTGAATCCGCTACCATCAATGCTATTTCATTGCAAATTGCCGACACGACATTACCATCCTATACCTTTGGTATCGTGGATAATGCTGTTTGCTCACTCTCTGCTGATGGTGTGTCTGTGACAGAAGTTGGCACTGACGATGCTATTCACACAAGTCCCACACAAATTGATTTTGAACTGAACGACATCGATGTGACATCTTACTTGAAAGCGTCTTCGTACAAAGCAAAAATAAAATTCACCACTAATACCGACATCACACATGATGTGCCGATGATCGCAACAATTCAATGTTCAATCAAGGTGACACCATTCAAATAAACGCATCTAATTTTATTCGTCACATCAATCTAAAATTTCTGCTGGTAGCGGCAGATTTTTTTGTGATCAAAAAATATGGGTTAGACATTGCAACGCTGCATACATATCTACAATCTTGTATTACTTTTGCGAGTATATGCAATTCATCGGGAAGGTAACAGGAATACACGGGCTGAAAGGGGAAGTAACCTTCAGTCATCAGTTGAAGCGAAACACGCGATTCAGTCAGTGGGATTGTCTTATGATCGAATTGAATCCTGGAAGCTTTATCCCTTTTTTTATTGAATCAATCAAAAGTATTGCGAATGATGAATGTATTTGCAAACTCGAAGAGATTAATAATCGTGATGAAGCCAAACTCATTCTAAACAAGTTTGTTTATTCTTCTATCAATTATACGATTGATACGATGAATACCATCAACTTACAACAATACATCGGCTATACTGTTCAACAAGGCGATCAGTTAATTGGTGAAATTATTGAAGCCATTGAATCAAAAATGAACAATATGTTTTTGGTGAACTATCAAGGAAAAGAAGTGCTGCTTCCTTCCCAACACGATTTGATTATTTCAACCGACACTCAAAAGAAAATCATCCATATGAACATTCCGGAAGGATTGCTCGATTTGTAAAAGATATCATCCCATGCGTATAGACATTATTACCGTTTTGCCCGAGTTGCTCGAAAGTCCCTTGAATCATTCTATTATGAAAAGGGCGAAAGAGCGCGGCCTGCTTGATATCCATCTTCATCAGCTGCGCGAATTTGCCGTTAATAAGCATGGGCAGGTTGATGATACGCAATATGGTGGTGGTGCCGGTATGGTTATTATGTGTGAACCGCTTTCGGATTGTATTGAGAAATTAAAAGCTGAGCGAGCGTATGACGACATTATTTATCTCACGCCAGATGGAAAAACATTTCATCAGAAAATGGCCAATACACTTTCGCTAAAAGAAAATGTGATGATGATATGTGGTCATTATAAAGGCATCGATCAACGTATCAGAGATTTGTATGTGACGATGGAAATCTCCATCGGCGATTATGTGTTGAGTGGTGGCGAATTGGCAGCAGCTATTTTGGTGGATAGTATCGGGCGACTGATACCCGGCGTATTAAATGATGAAACGTCTGCGCTTACCGACTCGCATCAAGATGGCTTATTGGCGCCGCCTGTGTATACGCGACCAGCCGAATTCAAAGGGTTGAAAGTGCCTGAGGTATTGTTGAATGGGCATTTTAAGATGATCGAAGAATGGCGTCAGGAAGAAGCGCTGAAGCGAACAGCCGAGCGTCGACCTGATTTGATGGAATAGCTATGCAGTTCGGTGTATAAAAAAGTAGTCAGCTTTTGTGGGAACAAATTAATTTTTCGCCTGTAATATTTAGTAAAGGGGCTGCTGTATTTTTCCAACTACCGAATCAACGTCAGATCACCTTTATAGACTTGTTCGCCGCAACTGAATGTAGCTTTGATGTAATAATAATACGTGCCTTGTTCTGAAGGAGCTCCTTTGTAATGGCCGTTCCAACAATCCCATATTTGTGTTGTCTTAAATACCACTTCTCCCCATCGATTGCAGATGATGAACTGCAATTTCTCGACATTCTTCCAATAGGTGATTCCGAAGCAATCATTCAAACCATCATTATTAGGTGAAAAGGCATTGGCAATAAAATAACCGCCTTCCTGCGAATTTTCGACTTCGAGATGTGTCGTGATAACACTGTCGCATCCGGAACTATTTTGTAAGGTGTCGATAAAATCACCCGTTGTTGTATAGGTATGTTGACCTATCGTGATGCTTTTTCCTTTGCATAAATGCAGGTATTGTTCTGTGGCACTATTCAGTTCAATTGTGACATAAAGTAAAATCGAACTATCGCACCCATTCGCATTCAGCAGATGCTGCGCATACGTACCGCTGCTTGTATAGTTTTGACCATTCAACGAAACAGAAGTACAGCCCGATAGGGTGATGCTACTTGTGGTATTAGTGAAGATAGTAGCAATTAATGTTGCGATACTATCACAGCCTGTAGAAGCTATGTAGCTCTGCGAATAGGTGCCACTGTTTGTGTACACTTGTCCGTTCCAAGTAACAAAATTACAGTCACTTTTATTTTCGAACGTGTACTCATCTGGATGAATCACAAGGTTTAATGTTAACGTACTATCGCAACCCACAGCATTCGTATACAGCTGATTGTAGGTGCCGCTGCTGTTATATGTTTGTCCATTCAGGGTATAGCTGTTACAAGCAGTCTGACTTACTGAATGACTGCTGCTAGATTGGATTGTGATGATTAAGGTAGCAGCACTATCACAACCCTGACTATTGACAAGAATTTGTGTAAAGCTTCCGCTACTTGTATAGGTTTGTCCATTGTACACTAAAAAATTACAAGCCGTCAAATTCAATGTTGATGCGGTTTGATAATGAATGCTGAGATTGAGTGTTACCACACTATCGCATCCGGCAATACTAGTAAATGTATGGGTATGTATGCCGCTGACAGTATACGTTTGCCCATTCCATAGATACGATTCACACGCATTTTGATTAATAGAAGCATTGCTACTTTGGTTGATGCTTAGGTTGAGTGTAATGGTACTGTCGCATCCCGCTGCATTTACTAAGGTGTGAATATATGTTCCGCTATTGGTATAGGTTTGTGTGAACCATACATAGCTGTCACAGGCAGCTTGATTGAACGTTGCGATAGATGCATATTTTATTATCAGGTTGAGATAAGCCACGCTGTCGCAACCTGCTGTGTTTAGATAGGTTTGTGCATAGCTTCCTGTGTTGGTATACGTTTGCGCATTCCAAGTATACGAATTACACGCACTTTGATTTATGGTAGAAGAGGAAGTCTGATTGATAGTCAGCAACAAAGACGCAATACTATCGCATCCGAATATCGTAAGATAGCTATGGGTATAGGCACCGCTGTTTGTATAGGTCTGTGCATTCCAAAAATACGAGTTGCAGGCAGTATGACTCGTGCTTGTCGTGGCACTCAAATGAATGATGAGATTAAGATTGGCAGTGCTATCACATCCATAGATATTTGTGAACGTCAATGAGTGGCTGCCACTAATAGTATAGGTTTGTCCGTTCCAAACATACGAGTTACAAGCCGTTTGATTCAAGGTTGTAGTTGAAGTAGGATATATGATAAGGTGAAGTGTGAGTATGCTATCACAACCTGCATAATTGATGAATGTTTGAGTAAATGTGCCGCTTGTAGTATACGATTGTCCGTTCCAAGTATACGAGTTACACGCAGTTTGGTTGGTTGTCGAAGTGGACGTTTGATTGATAGTCAGTATCAAGGTGGCAATACTATCGCAGCCGAACGCGTTGACAAAGCTATAAATATATGTACCGCTATTAGTATAGGTCTGTGTCGCCCATTGATATGCGTTGCAGGCAGTATGACTAACAGTTGATGTGGCACTTAATTGAATCACAAGATTAAGAGTCGACGTACTATCACAACCATTGCTAGCTGTGTTCGTGAGTGTATAGGTGCCACTGTTGGTATAGGTTTGTCCGTTCCAAACATAGGCGTTACAAGCAGTAGTATTGAAGGTTGTAATCGGACTTGGTACTATCACAAGTTGAAGCGTGAGTATGCTATCGCAACCGGCATTATTGATGACTGTTTGAGTGAATGTACCGCTTGTATTATACGATTGCCCGTTCCAAGTATACGAGTTGCACGCTGTTTGGTTGGTGGTCGAAGTGGACGTCTGATTGATAGTCAGTATCAAGGTGGCGATACTATCGCAGCCGAATGTAGTCAGATAGTTATGAGTGAATGTGCCGCTAGTGGTATAGGTCTGCGTATTCCATACATACGAATTACAGGCCGTGTGGCTCGTGCTTGTCGTGGCACTTAAATGAATAACCAAAGTAAGCAACGAGGTGCTATCACATCCATAGATATTGGTGAACGGGATAGCGTAGTTGCCGCTATTGGTATAGGTTTGCCCGTTCCAAACGTACGAGTTGCATGCAGTGTAATTCAAGGTTGTAGTTGAACTAGCATGTATAATAAGTTGAAGCGTGAGTGTGCTATCACAACCTACACTATTCATTAATGTTTGAGTAAATGTTCCGCTGCTAGTATAGGTTTGTCCGTTCCAAGTGTATGCATTACAAGCTGTTTGGCTGTTGGTTGATACACTGCTGTGATTGATTGTCGCATTGAGGGTAATGGTGCTGTCGCAACCTGCCGCATTCAACAATGTTTGAACATACACGCCGCTATTGCTGTAGGTCTGCCCATTGAACGTATAGCTGTTACAAGCTGTAGCACTTATACTGATGGCAGAACTATGCTTGACTGTGGCATTGTTCGTTATGACACTATCGCAACCAACTGCATTGGTTAATGTAGTTGAATACACACCGGTAGCTGTATACGTCATCCCATTCATTATCACCGTATCGCATCCTGTCTGATTAAAGGTGGCCGAACTAGATTGTTTAATAGACAGATTGATTTGTGAAACACTATCACATCCACTTGGAAGCATAAAGGTTTGCGTGTAGGTGCCGCTGTTTGTATAGGTTTGTCCATTAGCTACCCAGGTATAACTATTGCAAGCCGAAACTGGTGTGCCATAGAGGCATGTACTGCAATTCAACAGAAATGGATTGCTGCCAGCCGGGTCGGGTATCATCACTGCTGTAAGTCCTTGAATAGACGTAGCTGATGCTGCATTTGCAACGCCATTGATCGAATAGGATGGGGCTATGCCAGGCGCTAGCACAGCTGTAATGATGCATTGAGTTTTACCTGCTGCAAACACAACTTGTATTGGTGTTGTTGGCGTTACCGGTACAAAAGGATTCGCATTAGAGGCCCAAGTGGCAGCAGTGGTATGAACACGCATTCTGCCTAATTTATAAGGCATGCCGGGTATGAGCGACACTTCACTTCCTGCACCGACATTGGTTGTGGTGGCTCTCAAATGAGAAGTCATGGCTGTGTATCCCGCTGTTACAGCAGGTAGTGGGTTGAATATAGCATCTCGGCATAAATAGGTATGTTGTATGGTACCACCGTTGGCAATACCCGGTGTCATGTTCATCCCCCATGAATATCCAGCGATGGCATAATTGACAGGGCCATTATTAGTAATGTAAACTTCATACTCGAACGTATTGGCATCGGTTTGTACTAAATTAGTGACGGTTATTAATGCAGTCCAGCCAGCTTGCGAGAAGGAGGTATACGACAAGAATGTGAAACAAACTAGGCAAGCAAACTTGCGAACAAGTTGAGTATAGAAATAGGGCATTGTAAATATAATTGAGTGATAAATCGCCTTGTAAATATATTTTAAAAACTTGTCAATACGAAACCTCGATCGGGTTTTGTTGGGCAATGGTCTTGTTCGTATAAAATACAGGAAGCACATGAACGATTTATTCGTGCGAGAATAGGTATTCATTCATTCATTATACGCATTCTTCATCAGGCGCTAGAATCATTGCACACAAAATAAATGGTACGTGCGCAGCATATGACACATCAATGGAAGTCTTTATTTGCAGGGTATTACAGAAGTTCGCCCGTTATTATAGCTTAGTGAATTTGATATTCCATTTCATGTTATCTTTTTTATTATGAATGATAAAAAGATAGACGCCCGGCACTAGATTCGAAACGGATACTGTGGTTTCTCGTTGATCATTTTTTACATCACCTTCTGCTACCTTCACGCCGGTTGTTGTTACAATTTCATACGTACCATCGCGCAACACCGCCTGATTTTCGCATAATAACGTAACTTCATTAGCCGCCGGAGATGGATACAATACGAAATTTGACTTGTAATCGTTTATGCTTGGAATGAAAGTGGTTATTTGTTGAAAATAGGCTTTAAACAAGCCATTCGACTGCAGCGTATCATCAAATACCGGATTTAAGATCGTTGTAATTTGTCCATTCGAACCCCAATTTTGGAAGGTGTAGCCCGAATTAGCGACAGCTTCAATTTTTACAGGCAGCCCATCAAAATAGACACCATGCCATGGATATGTATTCGGTGTGATAGTGCTGATATGAATTTTACCTGCACCGGCTGGGAACACATCCAATGTTAAATCGATTTGTTGTGGCAAATTAAAATTGTTCTGAATGTGATTTCTTACTTGTTCTGTTCTGCAAACTAGTTCACTGTCTAAGGTCAGATAATTTGTATAAAAGTCATTCATCTGGCCTGGAATATTGCCTGCATTACCCCAACGTGCATACTCTTTAGGCATTTCCATCACGGTTTGGTCAAACATAAATTTATTGATGCGTCGAAGTCTTGATGTATCATAACTTGTATTCATCAGATCGGCAAAGCGGTTGATGAAATAAGCATGAAATCGTTGGTTTTGCATACTTTTCAACCATACATTGATATAAGGATTGTTTGTACTTTGCCCTAGCATAAACTCGATATGGTCAAAGGTGCATGTTGTCCACGCGTTCGGATGCAAGGCAAGCTCTTGATCGATGATACAAAAACGATATCGATCGTTAGTTTTGTCGGAACGATAAATTTTAATATTGTTGTTAGGCCAATCAGTATTGCCCATCCAAGATTCACCGATGATATAATCAGTATAATACTGCATATCAAAATAATGATCGGCACTATCCCAATACAACGCGCTGTTGGCATTGAGCGCATTGAAGGCATTGTAGGCTGCATAAAATGTATCTACCGGATTGCCGGTAACAGATCGTAAGGTACTTTGATAGTAAGCGCTTTGCGATAAGATGTCGACCGTATTGGACGTAGCGTTGTCTTGAAAGTTGAAAAAATCAGTATCAAATTTTTCACGCAATTCATACAGACCCCAATATTGCCCATTGATATAGACGGATACCGGACGCCATGCCGAATAATAGTTATTCGTTTCCTCAGCCATCATTCTCACCTGTGCAGCATCTTTATAGGGTAAACGCAGATATTGATTACTACCATTGCGCAGATAGAATTTACTGTATTTTGCACGAGTTGGTTTGTTTGGAATAACAGGATAATTAATTGGCCCATCACCTACTACGGGGTCATTCATGTCAATTCTGAACGAACGTTGGGGCGCGAATCGGCTACCGCCTAATCCTCCATCTTGTATCATACCTGAATGCCTCGAGAAGAGCAAGTTATGGAATGAGGTAGAATCAAAATAGTCAATATAGGCCGCTTTCATCCAATCACTAGCTGGGTTGTCAAAATTTCCGTAAAGTCCGAATAAGTTTGCACTATCCGTAATAACAGACAAGATCGGTGTCGTGTGATTGATGCCAAAAAGATAGGTCGCATTACTAATTGTACTCGGTACGGCGCCATTGATAAAGGCTCTTGCTTTAATGGGTGTGTTTTGAAAAATATAAATCGGACTGCCCGTATACAGCAATGAACTTGGTGTGGGATCCTTGCCATCTAACGTATATCGGATACTTGAATTACTGCCGTTCGGATTTAGAATGCTAACATAAAATGGGGTATTGTAGATGCCAGGATTCACCGAAAATGCTGGCGCAATGGCGCTCCCGTTTAATGGTGTTGAACCGTTATTAGTGGCTCCGGGTGTGGGCGGATAAAAAGAGGCCATATTCGCCGACGCATTTGGGTAACAACCATTACTGACATCAATATAAGCATTGTTCACATACAGGCTGCTTTGCAACATCGAAGAAGAATTATACAATGAAATTGTTTCGCCTGCATTGGAAATTTTAAAATTAGTATGAAAATTATTACCACCCATAGGCGCAAACTTTGTTGTGAAATTTGATATCGATGTGAGGTTCATACTGATGTCGATATAATCATACACGGCAGGGTCGGGTGATACCACATCAAATGCTAGATTAGTGAGATTGCCAGCGCTTAATCCTGCTGCTGTTAATTCAGAAGCTAGAATTAAAAATTGATTACGCGCGCCCCAATACCAGTTTCCATAAGGAGCAGGATAGCCGGTAGTGCTATTTTGTATAGTACCTGTGCCAATGGTGTACCCATTAATTTTCATATTCGGACGTTGCATCACATTCGTGCCATTGATAAAACTACATGCGCCGGCATTCCCATCCTGATAAGCAAAGATGCTCGAATTAAAGGTGGTGGCACTTTGGCGGACAATTGAATTGGTTGTATAGCCTGTAGAACTATAGCTGCAAACATTAATCACTAAATTGCTTACACCATCCCAATAAAATGGTGTGCTGAATGCATGTGCATTCCAACCGGCAGCGGCGCTGAACGTTCCTGAATTTGACACCGGCGTGAATGGGGCCGATGCCATATAATCTTTACCACTGCAGTAAATCATCTCGAAAGCACCGGGTAATAAATTATGATGTGGAAATACCCATTGAGCAGGTTGACTATTCGTATCTGTCAAGGTATAATTATACAAATCAATTGTACTACCCGATGGGTTATACAATTCAATCCAATCTGTATAGTCGCCTTCTTCATCCGCAATACTTGAATTATTTTTATTGCTCCCTTCATTAAT
Source organism: uncultured Bacteroidota bacterium (assembly GCA_903881265.1). GTDB lineage: Bacteria > Bacteroidota > Bacteroidia > Chitinophagales > Chitinophagaceae > OLB11. The sequence continues at coordinate 5,411 of CAIRSV010000160.1, read as the reverse complement.
CACTATTTGTGCGTGTATGGTGCACGAAAGCATGACGAGGAAAACCACGAGTAGATGTCTTTTCATAAAACAAAAATTAATAACTAAAAGTAAGATGCCTTGTCGTATAAAACAATTTTAAATGAACGGCAGTCTGAATGAATAGAAACTGGGAGGAGACCAAAGTTAATTCCTTCTCAACCCGGAGGATTATGTTGGGTATTCGAAATGGCTTAAGGTTGAATGGATAGAACAGTAGAGTAGATTACTTTTTTTTCTGCCGCTGCGTATCGAATTGCTGTCAGACAATAAGCAACATAATCGTTATTGTTTGATTAGTTTTTTTACAGATTGATGCGACCCTGTAGTAGCATGTAGAAAATAAATCCCTTTGGGTAAATTTTTATTGAGGCTCAATGTTATTTGTTCATGACTAGTGCCGGAAAAAAATATTTCAGAAAATAAAATCCTGCCATCTAGTTGAATAATATCGACTTTAATTTTACGACTGTCGTTACGTTTGTTGAATTGTATATGTAGTTTGTCTGTAAATGGATTGGGGAATACGTCAACAGCTAACGATGTTGAATAGTCGGTCACAGATGTTGCGCTGCATAAAGTACAATTTTTTTGAAAGAGGATATCAGCGTCTGTTGATATCATTGAATCAATTTGGGCACCTGATTTGCAGTTATTTTTTAATTGAAAATTCAACCAAGGAATCAAATACCGGTTGATAACACTATGCTGTTGCACTCGTGATATTGTTGGTTGTGGTGTGCAAGTAGCTTCGCCAAAACTGCATAATACATTGCTCTCGGCCATTTGACAATGGCTGCCTCCTTGTATACTGATATATGTTTTGCAATTGCTTTGCAACGAATCATACATAGGTACTTGATTTGTTGAAGGGGGCGTGACACAATCGTTTCCACCTGCAAAAATAAGTGAAGGAATACCTATCCCTATTGAAGCTTGAATAGCAGAAGGATTTGTTTCGGCAGGTGCTAAGACCGCCAACGATTTTATGATCGTACTATTTTTTGCGGCCAACAAGGCTGCGCCACCGCCCATACTATGACCCATCACACAATTCATAGAGTCAATTCGATTGTAAAATAGGGATGTTGCATTCATATTAAGCGCTTGTAACGACGAAAGAACAAATTCAAGATCTTGCCCAAAATTGCTATGTGAAGGTGAAGGACCTCCTTCCGTTTTTGGAAAAGCAATAATGAATCCTTCAGGCACTATGGCCTCCCATATATTCTGATACGCATCCCACGACATCACAAAACCATGGCCAAAACTAAGTACCGGAAATGTGGCATTCGTTGAGGTTGTTATAGGCACATTATTACCTGCTAGATCAGCAGGATAATAAATTTCCGTAGCAATGCTTCTGTTATTCCGCGCGCTATCGATTAATGTAATCGTTGTATGCCCAAGTTGAAAAGGCTGTGCATTAAGTTGATTACTTAGTAAGACAATGAGAAGAAGTAATTGTTGTTTCATAATTTTTATATAAGCAAGTTGAATACATTTGACGTGACAATAAGCTGTAAATGTAGCAAATTGTCCTAAAAGTTATATGACTATGCATCTTGCTCACCAACAATAATTTAGTACAATAACGCCATTCTTGCATAGCATGAAAAAAAACATCCGCACAAGGTGGATGAATGCGATCCGGATTGGATTCGAACCAATGACCTATCCCGATTAAAATCGGGATTGCTCTATTAAGCTGAGAATATATTTTCTGCTTTTCGTAAGCTTAATTTGTTTTTCTCTTCGTATCGCTTCAATTTCTGTTTCAAACGATTCTGAATAGCAGAATTCCCAAGGAATTCCTCTGCTGGTAAACTTGCTTCTACCTTGGTTATGATATTGATGAAATCTCATTTGAATATTAGTAGTATATCCAATGTAAAATTTATCAAGTTTTTGACTGTAAATTATATAAACGTAAAACATAAAAAAAAGGTCCTCTATAATAATAGAGAACCTTGAGTGATCCGGATTGGATTCGAACCAATGACCTACAGCTTAGAAGGCTGTTGCTCTATCCAGCTGAGCTACCGGACCGTTTAGGGCGGCGAAGATAAATAAAAAATCTTAATTGGCAATTCTATTCCAAAGCCAACTTTTATTGAGCGGAACGAGCCATTCTTGTTCCAACTTTTCTTTCGTATCCACTGTATTATTGAAGAGCAAGGTGTCTGTTTTGATATACCCTTTTTCGAGTGCATACTTAACCTGCTGCATTGGAAGTGGCTGCGGTTTCTCATCGACAAGGAAGGTGATGCTAAGTCTGTCAAATAAATCCACTGAATACTGCCGATCGAAACTTTTGATAATTCGAACCATGCTATCAGTGCTACATCCACCTACACCAGTATAACGTTCATCAGCCATCACGATCACGAATTGCTTGAAAACAAGTTTGGCCCAACCTTTCACAGCGGCGCCGTGCGATAGCCATTGCGAATAAAAAGTAAACAACTGCTCATTGATTTCCTTTTCCTCTTGATCTGAAAATGGGCGGTTGCTCTGATAAATCCAAACCCTAGAGTTGGGTGCAAAATCGGTTGGTAAAATTGTGGCTACTTCTGTTGTCATTGATGCAAAGGTTACTGTTTCTTTTTTCTCTTCCAAAAATCTTTATCCATTCGAGGTTCGAACCAAAGGGAGAACAAGAAACCCATCACGACCGACTCGATTCCGATTGCGCGCAATGAGTGATATGTAAACACCTTATAAAACGTGTGATCAACGAATGAAAAGAATAGTTCACATGAAATTTTTACAACGAACCAAAACAAGGTTTTTAGCGCAAATCGCTTCCATGTGAAGCCTCTTCAAAAATAATCTTTTCACATCTACCTGCTATATTGATTGAATACGATAGTGCTGAAAATTACAATGATGCGTTAGGGATGCCTCGAGCAATCATCTCAGCAATATCCAACACTTGTACTTCGTCTTCTTTCTCCTTATTCTTTACACCATCAGTGAGCATAGTAAGACAAAACGGACAATTACTGGCGATAACTTTAGCGCCTGTTTCTAGCGCTTCGGCTGTGCGTTCCCAATTGACTCTTGAAGTTCCTTCTTCATCTTCTTTAAACATCTGCGCGCCACCAGCACCACAACATAATCCATTGGTTTTGCATCGCTTCATTTCAATTAGTTCAGCATCTAGTGATTGCAATACCTCACGAGGTGCTTCAAATACACCATTCGCACGACCTAGATAACAACTGTCGTGATACGTGATTTTTGTGCCTTTGAATTCACCACCTTCTTTCATTTTTAATTTACCATCATTGATGAGTTGCTGCAGATACACAGCATGCGAAATCACTTCGTAATTGCCACCCAATTCAGGATATTCATTCTTTAATGTATTAAAACAATGCGGGCAAGTGGTAACAATCTTTTTCACCGCATACATATTCATTGTTTGAATATTATTATACGCCATCATCTGAAACAGGAATTCGTTGCCCGCTCTTCGTGCCGGATCGCCAGTGCACATTTCTTCTTTGCCCAAGATGGCAAATTGAATACCGACATGGTTTAATATGTCAACAAAAGCTTTGGTAACTTTTTGAGCCCGTTGGTCAAAACTGCCTGCGCATCCTACCCAAAAAAGGATTTCAGGGGTTTCATTGTTAGCCTGATACTCGGCATATGTTCGTACGTTCATGCGTATTATTTGTAGTTGATATTAGTTGACGTTGCGCTTGTTCTTTTTTTTGTTCTCGATAAATGCAGGTAGCTAAAAATTAAGATGCATGCACCCAGGCATCTCTGTCATCGGGACTAAATTTCCAAGGGGCCATGTTATTTTCGATATTGCCAAACATCTGATTCCATTCTTGTGGTGCATTACTTTCTTCCATTACCAAATTGCGTCGCAATTGCATAATGATATCGAGCGGTGAAATACTCACAGGACAAGCTTCTACACATGCATTGCAGGTAGTGCAGGCCCGAAGTTCTTCAACGGTTACATAATCATGCAACAATGTTTTACCATCGTCCTTGAACTCCTTATTGAGATTTATATTTTTGCCTACTTCGTCCAAACGATCTCTCGTATCCATCATAATCTTCCGTGGCGAAAGTTTTTTCCCTGTTTCATTAGCCGGACAAGAAGCGCTACAGCGACCGCATTCAGTACAACTATACGCATCCATCAAATTCTTCCAACTTAAATCTGTGACATCGCGTGCGCCGAATTTCATCGCTGCGTTCGGATCAGTGCTTGTGGGCGCGAGTTCGGGTTGCATCATATAAAGCACTTCATTCTGTATGTCTTTCATATTGGACATTTTTCCTTTCGCGTCAAGTTTTGCATAATAGGCATTTGGAAACGCAAGAATCACGTGAAGATGTTTTGAATAAGGCAAATAATTCATGAAGACAAATATGCCGATGATATGAGCCCACCAAGAAAAACGTTCAATGAACGTCAATGTGGTTGCCGACAGGCCATTGAATAAGGGCGCGATGTGTTGCGAAATCCAAAAGGCATCTGTGTGCACATAATGCGCTGCATGAAGTTGTTGTAAATTTAAATCGCACGCATTCATGATTAAGAATAATGACATCAAGACAATTTCAAATGCGAGAATATAATTAGCATCACTGCGAGGCCATCCACCCAGTAACTCGCCTTTATTGAATCGTTTTATTTTTACAATGTGCCTTCTTGCCAAGAAAATAACACAAGCTACTAACACTGCAAACGCAAGGACTTCAAAGCAACCGATGAGGGTTGAATACAAACTTCCAAGCGCTGGCGAAAACAAGCGATGATGACCTGTAATACCATCAAGAATAATTTCTAGTATTTCAAGATTGATGATAATAAAACCAGCGTATACGAAAAAATGAAGGACCGCCACAAGAGGATTTTTGAACATCTTTTTCTGACCAAACGCATTCAACATGACATTGCGCCATCGTTGTGCGCTATTATCGCTGCAATCGGCATCCTTCCCAAGAAGAATATTCCTTCGTATCTCACTTATTTTTTTTATAAAAAGAAAAATAGCCACCGCTGATATGAGAACGAAAAGTATCTGTTGAACCAATTGCATAATCCGATTTTAATTGGGACAAAATTAATGGTAATGTTTAAGAATTATCGATTTGTTTACAATTTCTTACTTGTATTTTTGCCGTAAAAACAAATGCCTGTTCAGACACAAATAATAGACAGTAAGCAAGCCGAAACCAAGCTCAACCGCATTGCGTACGAAATTGTCGAGAATAATATCACCGAAAGCGAGATTGTGCTAGCAGGTATTGTTGATAGAGGATTGTCGATTGCCAAATTACTAAAGAAGAATATCGAAGCAATTAGCGAACTGCGCGTAGAACTTATCAGCATCAAAATTGATAAAAATAATCCGGTCGAT
>CAIRSV010000159.1 GCA_903881265.1 uncultured Bacteroidota bacterium | reverse complement strand
TCCACACGCTTGTTGGCCACACTATAAATGATGGTACTAGGCAGACTTAATCCAATAAACAAATTAAAGAAGGTGACCGAATTATTATACACGGAAAACTCCCCACGTCCTTCGGCACCTAAAATTCTAGAGAGAAAAATAGTGCTCAGAACTGAAATGAAGACACCTCCAATTTGAGAAATATAGGTAACCCCAATGTTTTTGGATATGCTCATTCTTATTTATACATCCTTTCTATTATATCAACCACTTTCAATCCTTCAAGGGCATTGGTGGTGATAACCGACCGGTTCTTTAAGACATTCACCACGTTCTCAATAATATAGTGATGATTTGCCGCGCTTCCTTTATAAGCGCCGTAATCATTGCCTGGATTTGTTTGCTTCAGCACAGGCATTTCATACTCTTTTACATGACAGAATTCAACCTTATCCATATATTGACCTCCAATTTTCACGCTTCCATGTTCGGCAATAATAGTCATCGAACTTTCGAGATTCTTATCCCAGATAGAGGTCGAAAAATTCATACATCCGCTACCTCCGTTTACAAAATCAAATTGAATCATACCGCTGTCCTCCCTGAATTCGGTCAAATCCTTATGGTTAAAATTACTGAATCGTGAATGAATATTCTTGATGTCGCCAAACAGCCAATACATCAAATCAATGAAATGAGAGAATTGCGTAAATAAGGTACCGCCATCCAGGTCTTTTTTGCCATGCCAACTATCTGCCTTATAGTATCGGCTATCCCGATTCCAATAACAGTTGAGCTGCACCATATAAATATTGCCCAAGCGACCACTCTCTATCAAATCTTTAATCCATACACTCGGCGGGCTATACCTATTTTGCATCACAGCGAATACGTGTTTGTGTACATTCAACGCTTTATAGATCACGAGTTCGGCATCTTGTTTATTCAATGCCATCGGCTTTTCAATCACCACATGTTTCTTTGCCTCAAGACATTTTAACGCGTGTTCGACATGATACCCATTCGGTGAAGCGATATTAATCACATCAATTTTGTTCAACTCAGGGCTTTGTAATAACGCATCGACTGAATTAAAAAATGAAGCGCTATACGCATCAATGCCTACTTGATCCTTGGGTTTAATATCCACTAAAGCCACCAATTCAGATTCCTCATTACGTTCAATCATTTCTGCATGACGCTTCCCAATATGACCGCAACCGATAACTGCGAATTTTACCTTACTCATACTTTTTAGTTGATTCGTATCACGTTGTTATTCTCTAATTTATAGGTCTGTTTACTTTCTTCACAGGTGGCAATGCCATCACTATTAAAATGCAACCTATGACCATATTCACTCATCCATCCAATTTGTTTAGCGGGATTACCCACCATCAAGGCGTAATCAGGAACGCTCTTTGTCACCACTGCGCCTGCACCTATAAACGCATACCTTCCAATATCATGTCCACAAACGATCGTGGCATTAGCGCCTATCGTGGCTCCATCACCTACATGCGTTTTGTCGTATTGTCCTCTTCTGTTGACACCACTACGCGGATTACTGACATTGGTAAATACGCAGGAAGGTCCTAAAAACACATCATCGCCACAAGTAACGCCAGTATAAACAGATACATTATTCTGGATTTTTACATTCTTACCCAAGACTACGCTAGGTGATATCACAACATTTTGTCCGATATTGCAACGGTCTCCAATTGTACATCCCTTCATAATATGACTGAAATGCCATATAGCAACATCTTCTCCTATCTCACAGCCTTCATCAATCACTGCCGTGGGGTCTGCCTTATATTGTCTTTCCATGTAGGCAACGAAATTAAGTAAAAAATACTGAAACCTATTAGAGCAAGCTAAGGAGATAATCGCCGTAACCGCTTTTCTTAAGTTTCTCAGCCAATTCGATTAATTGCTCCTTGTTGATATAATTCATCCTATATGCCACTTCTTCGATACATCCAATTTTAGTGCCTTGTCGCTTTTCGATGACTCGTACATACTCACTAGCATCGTGCAGGCTTTCAAAAGTACCTGTATCTAACCATGCTGTTGTTCTGTCTAATACAGCCACATGCAGATTACCTTGCTCGAGATACACACGGTTCACATCCGTTATTTCATATTCACCTCTTGCGGAAGGCTTTAGTTCCTTCGCAATATTAACCACTGAATTATCGTAAAAATACAAGCCCGGCACCGCATAATTCGATCGCGGATTCGTAGGTTTTTCTTCAATCGAAATGGCTTTCATTTGACTATCAAACTCTACTACGCCGTAACGTTCAGGATCCGATACAGGGTAGGCAAATACATAACCGCCTTCCACATCATTCAGAGTTTGAAGCTGACGACCAAGGCCCACACCATAGAAAATATTATCGCCCAGTACCAATGCCACCTTGTCATTTCCGATAAACGATTCACCGATTACAAAAGCTTGTGCTAATCCATTGGGCACTTCTTGTTTAGCATAACTAATTTTGCAACCAATTTCAGAACCATCACCTAACAAGCGTTTAAACTGCTCGTTATCTTCAGGTGTGGTAATGACCAAGATTTCATTGATGCCAGCCATCATCAACACAGATAAGGGATAGTAAATCATCGGCTTATCATAGATAGGCATTAATTGCTTTGATATAGCCTTCGTGATTGGATAAAGACGGGTACCGGAGCCGCCGGCCAAGATAATTCCTTTCATTTTGAATTTGTTAAAGGGTTAAAGTTACTCGTTGCATAGCAAAGTTGAAATGAAAGTAGTGAAAATATTATTTTGTTTACATGCTATTGCTCCCACATTCCGAATGCTGTAAGCTTGCTATGCGATAAATCGATTGAAAATACGTGTTATATACTACCCACTCTATGCATTGTTTCGCAGACATCGTACTCGTTCTTGTCGTTGGATGCCACCAACAAAATTCGATGCCTGCAAAAACCTTCAATCATGCGATGATAAAGTGCAATACCATTTTCATCAAGATTGGTGCAAGGTTCATCGAGAAACACCGCAGCCGTATCTGAAAAAATAGCCTGAGCCAACTTCACCCGTTGCTTCATACCGCTTGAAAATTTTTCAATCAATTTATCTTTTGACGCGTCAAGACCTATGTATCGAATGATTTCATCAATTGGCAGCAATGGTGTTTTGAAGGTAAAATGATAATCAAGAAATTCCTTTAGTGTCATTTCTTCAATCAATTCAAGATAAGGCGCGCAAAACGAAATGTGATTAAAAATCAAATCGGGATCCAATACCTGACCCTCATGCTCATAAATGACCTCACCTTTAGAGGGAACGATATACGTCGCAATTAGCTGTAACAGCGTAGATTTACCAGAACCATTGATTCCTAAAAGAGCCGTCGAGGAAGGCGTATCGAAGCCTAGCGACAGCGCATCGAACAAGAGTTCCTCGCCAAAACGTTTGCTGATATGTTGTACCGTTATTTTCAAAAGGCAAATGTATGGAATGAATATTAATTTGTTGGTTGTAATACCTAGTTGACAAACTGAGAACCTAATATTGACCGGTTCCCAACATAACCAAGGTGCAGGCTTCCATCGTTTGTATACCTTGCTCTTTAGCCTTCGCTTCAAAGTCATCATTCTCCGTACCCGGATTAAATATGATTCGTTTCGGTTTCAGCGAAAGCACATAATCGATGTATGCAGCCTGATGCGGCACACCGAGGTAAATGGTTACGGTATCAATGCCTTCAAAGTTTTTTTTCTCACTTGAAATACGAACGCCATCCACAATGCCATCCTTATTACCAATCGCTGCAATTGAGTGACCATGCTGTTTCAACCGAACTATTGCCTTATTTGAATAACGTTCCGGATTTTCTGAAGCCCCTATTACTAATGTATATTTTCCCATAAAATAGATTGTCTGTAGGCAATATTACCCCAATTAAATTTTCTGCTCAAAATAATATTAAGCATCGAATGCGTTACCTTTGCCATTCTGGTGACAATCCAGGACCTATATGAAATTTACACTCACCTTCATTCTTTTACTAAGTACGTATGTGGCTTTCTCGCAAAACGAAGAAGTTATTAAAGACAGTGTACCTGTGATAGAAAATGTAATGATTTATAAGGATGCTCGTTTAGATATACTAGAGAAACGTGCTGCCAAACTCGACCTTGAAGAAAGGGAACGTGGAGGCGATAAGGAAACCGTACTTGGCAAACCCATCGTATCGACGAACGGCAAAAAAAAAGTAACCGGAAGTATTTATACCGCCAAAGGATTCCGGATTATCATTTATAACGGGCCAGACAGGTTACAGGCCATGAACGCAAAAAATAAATTTAGTAAGACCTTCGACATGCAACGCTCATATATGTCGTACAATGTACCTTCCTATAAAATTAAAGTTGGCGACTTTGAAAACAAGAATGAAGCGACCGACTTCCTTCGCAGAGTCACTGCTATGTTTCCTAGTTCGTTTATCGTGCCCGACATCATTACCGTAAAAAATATCAATGTCATTGAATAAGTCAATTGAAACGCTTGTATCGGAATATCTTCCGGAATTTATCAGCATCAGAGAACATATCCATTCGCATCCCGAACTTTCTTTTCAGGAATATGAAACCGCAACATTTGTTTCTGAAAAACTAACGTCATGGGGTATCGAACATACCACAGGTGTTGCGGGTACTGGCATTGTTGCACTAATAAAAGGAACAAATCCCGACGAACGCATTATTGCACTTCGCGGAGACATGGATGCCTTGCCAATACAAGAAAAAAATAATGTGCCCTATGCATCACAACACGATGGTGTAATGCATGCCTGCGGACATGATGTACATACGACTTGTCTTTTAGGCGCGGCTAAAATTTTGCAAGAAACGAGAGATCATTGGACGGGCACAATCAAATGTATATTCCAGCCAGGTGAAGAAAAACATCCCGGAGGAGCTAGCTTGCTTATTAAGGAAGGTGTTTTAGAAAACCCCACACCTCAGGCCATTTTCGCACTTCACGTATATCCTCATTTGCCTTATGGCAAGGTCGGCTTCCGTGAAGGACAATACATGGCAAGTGCAGATGAAATTTATATCACAGTCAAAGGCAAAGGAGGCCATGCCGCATTACCTCATCAAACGGTTGATCCAATTATCATTGCGGCAAATCTGCTCGTGAGCTTGCAACAAATCATTTCACGAAACTGCAATCCGTTGCAGCCTTCAGTGCTTTCATTCGGAAAAATTCAGGGAGGAAACGCTGGCAATGTAATACCTAGCGAAGTAACAATCGAAGGCACGCTGCGATGCATGGACGAAGCATGGAGAGCCAACGCACATCAATTAATCAAAGCACATACGATCGGTTTATGTCAGGCTATGGGCGGCGATGCAGACGTTGAAATTCCAATTGGATATCCATCATTATTTAATCATCCTGAAACAACTCAACGAGCTCGACAAATTGCAGAGAAGACCTTAGGAAGCGAACAAGTTGTGACACTTGACCTTAGGATGGCAGCAGAAGATTTTAGCTTTTATACCCATGTCGTTCCTGGTTGCTTTTTCAGAATAGGCACTTCCTATGAAGATCAATTTACATACCCTGTGCACAATGCCCAATTTGATATTTATCAGCAAGCGATAGGCATAGGTGTTCGAATGTTTTGTGATATTGCAACTCAGTTCTAACGCTTAGACGTATGCTTCAAACTCAATGAATATTCAAGACCTGTAATGTATATATTTTCTGGTGCGGATACATTCCACTCGCGTTGAATAAGATAATACACACCAAACTTTGACTTATTTGTAAATTCATAATCCAAACCACCCTGATAGCGCATTCTGTGCCATCTACCTTCAGATTCGATACTTCTTGGATCATGTATCTGATACCGAAATTCAGCATCAATATACGCTCCTAGCTTCTTGGTGATGTTGTAACTCAATTGAACCTTATTTCTCGAATACCATTCTGGCATAAAACCTGACTCACTGGTTACTAAATTTCGCCCCTCCACTTGTAAACGATGACGGTATGAAATCGTATACTTTTTATATGGGAATTTGATTGTTGCGTCCCACATCAATCGATGCCTAAAACTGAAATTATCATTCTCAAGATATTTATCGATCCACCGATACACAAGAGATGTCTTGAAATATTTATTGACCTTATATTCCACACCAACATTGGTGTAAAATAAATTAAGCCGGCTATAATTTTCCCTTAACCTAAGTTCCTCAGTAAACAATAATGCCAATTTCTTATTGAATGCATAACTGATACTGAAGGTGTTCCACGAACCTGCATCCGAATACATCAGAGAATTATCCTTCCCTTTTACTTCATCAGTCACAAGTAAAAAAGCCACTGCAATAAGACAGATCAGTTTCCATTTGACCATACCCGCTAGTTCTTAAAAGTGATGATTTCAAAATCAGGCAACTCCACTGTCTCCTTTCTATCGGCTATGGTTATAGTCTGTATTACGACCGAATCAAGCTGATTATTCTGAAAGGTTTTACTGTACGTATAGATTGTGTATGTTCCTTTGCGCAGGTAAGGGAAGACATAAATGCCTTCGTTATCTGTATCCACATCATTGCCTATTCCAACCTGATCGCCGTATTTGATAAATACCTTCTGCGCACCCAGATAGCCTGAGTCTGCTATTGCTATTGGCGTACTCTGGTAATTCCGTGCGTATACTTTCCCTTTAATAGTGGCTCTTCCACCGGTTCCAGGACCTTTGGTACACGCTAGTAAGAACGAAATAAAAAGTATCGATAAAATAATGAACGTTTTTTGCATTGCCAGAATGTTTTGCTAAATGTACAACGTATCGCGAAATGTCAATGCAATACCTGATACAAATCGGTCAACCCAACTAAGTAAATGGCAAATCAATCTTGCGTTGTAAGATTATCCAAATCAGGACTTGCATTAACCCGACTCATAAAAGTACTTGTACCTTGTTTCTTCCAGATTCGTGTAGCCCACATAATGCCAAGGATCAAGCCGCAAAGAGCTACAAAACCTCCAAACAAAATTCCGCTAGCACCTCCAACTCCTTTCCAAAGTAAAAAACCAGCAATACCACCCATGATAGTCGGAGAGGCCACTATCCTCAGCCAACTTAATACTTCGATCATGTATGATATGATTTTCATGCTATAAATATACACAAGTTTAGAACTAACAAGAAGGCAATGACTTGAGAAACACGAATATCAAGTACCTTCATTTTTTTAAATGATGACCTTGAACACACCGCTAGCTGAACGATTACGACCTACCAATTTAGATAACCTGATTGGACAACAACACCTCACTGGTGATGGAAGTATATTGCGCCAAGCCATTGAAAAAGGGACCATTCCTTCGATGATACTTTGGGGACCTCCAGGCGTAGGGAAAACAACTATTGCTAATATCATAGCGCATTCATTACAAGCGCCCTTTTACACATTGAGCGCCATTAGCAGCGGTGTCAAAGATGTGAGGGATATTATTGAAAAAGCTAAAACTGAAGAAGGCGTTATTTTATTTATAGATGAAATTCATCGTTTCAATAAAGGCCAACAAGATGCCTTACTCGGTGCTGTTGAAAAGGGCATCATTACACTCATTGGCGCTACCACAGAGAACCCATCGTTTGAAGTTAATAGTGCCTTACTAAGCCGCTGTCAGGTGTATGTATTAAAACCATTAGACCAAGCGGATTTAAAAAAATTGTTGCATCAAGCAATCACCTATGATGAGATTTTAAAAAGATATTCCATTGAACTTGCCGAGTATGAAGCCCTTATCAATATATCAGGTGGGGATGCAAGAAAATTATTGAACCTCCTTGAATTGGTTGTAAGCTCTTTCAGTCAATCTGAAAAATTAATCATAACCGATGAATTGGTGTTTACGTGCGCGCAAAAACGAATCGCCTTATATGACAAACAAGGAGAACAACATTATGATATTATATCAGCCTTTATCAAGAGCATGCGCGGCAGCGATCCGAATGCAGCTGTTTATTGGCTAGCCCGCATGATAGAAGGCGGCGAGGATGTTACATTTATTGCACGACGTATGCTAATATTTGCCAGTGAGGATATAGGGAACGCCAACCCCAATGCCCTCTTATTGGCTAATTCAACCTTCGATGCAGTGAATAAGATTGGATACCCTGAATCGCGTATTATTCTGTCGCAATGCGCCGTGTACCTTGCCACATCAGTAAAAAGCAATGCGAGTTATATGGCCATAGAAAAAGCCCTTCAAGTAGTGAAACATCAAGGCGATTTACCAGTGCCTCTTCATATTCGGAATGCCCCGACTAAGCTTATGAAAAATCTGGATTACGGAAAAAACTATCAATACGACCACCACAGCGATCTCAATTTTTCAGGACAGGAATTTTTACCTGACGAAATTAAAAACACAACCCTATATGAACCGGGCAAAAATTTACGCGAAGAAGAAATAAGAAAATTTCTAAAGGAACGATGGAAAGACAAATACAACTATTGATTACTTCAACGCGCAATTACCAACAAACAAACTATAATCATTACACACTGTAGTTGCATCATTCTTACGCATCTTTTCTAGTTTTACATCAAAATTTTTGCTTGCATCTGTAAAGGTGCATGAGCAGGTATATTCTTTAGAACAAGAACTGAAACCGATGACAGTCATGATGCACATAAGCGAAAGGAAAACTTTTTTCATTGTGTAAATTTTAGAAACCAAATATAGTGCGATTCATGAGAAAACAAGTATTTGAGCAGGAGTATTTGAATGAAGTTTGGTTGGCATGCGCATAACATAGAAATTACGCGCTGGACATCTAACTCAATACCTGCTGCATTTCTACCAACTTACTATAAATACCTTGTGTTGACATCAACACTGAATGTGTACCGCGTTCTTTAATCTCACCTTGTTCAAGCACGATAATCTCATCGGCATTCTGCACCGTCGACAATCGATGAGCAATAATAATAGACGTTCTATTTTGCATTAAATGATTGATCGCATCTTGCACCATTCGTTCGCTCACTGTATCCAATGACGACGTGGCTTCATCTAATATAAGCACTGGCGGATTTTTAAAGATGGCCCGTGCTATGGTAACCCGTTGCTTTTCACCACCACTCAGTTTAGTACCCCGATCACCAGCTATAGCCTGATAACCATCTTCTTTATGAATAATAAACTCGTGTGCATTTGCAATCTTACCGGCGTGCTCGATATCATTCATTTCAGCGTTCTCGGCGCCAAGGCTAATATTATTGGCAATGCTATCATTAAACAATATAGGTTCCTGCGAAACAATACCCATCAACTTTCGTAATGCATCAATCTTGAAATCTTTAATATTGGTTCCATCGAGTAATATTTCACCAGAATCCACATCATGAAAACGAGGTATCAAATCAACGAGCGTACTTTTTCCTGCACCCGATGCACCGACTATAGCAACCGTTTGACCTTTCAGAATTTTCAGGTTAATATTTTTTAATACGTCCTTTCCTTCATACGAAAACGACACGTTCCTAAACTCAATACTTTCATGAAAGGATGAAATTGATTTGGCATCCGCCTTATCCACTATACTATTCTCGGCTTGTAATATCATATTGATCCTATCAAGACTTGCCTTTCCTTGATGAAGATTATAAAAAATCTGACTTAAGGCTTTCAGCGGATTAATCAGAAAATAAAACATAGAAATAAACACGATAAAAGTGCCAGGTTCAAGTTGTGATGGTGTGCTCAAGGCCATATTACCTCCAAACCAAATAATGACACTTAAAATGGAAATGCCAAGAAACTCAGACATCGGCGATGCCAATTCTCTTCGAGCTGCGATATGATTATTCAGATTAAATAGATGTTTGTTCTCGAACTCAAAGGCATCATTTCTATTTTTTTCTGCACGAAACGCTTTCACTATGCGCAATCCGCCCAAGGTTTCTTCAATGATGGAAAGCATATTACCAAGTTTCTCTTGTGTAGTTTTGGTATTTTTTTTCAGGCTTTTAGAAATTCGTCCAATGACAAGTCCAGCAATTGGAAGCAGCACTAAAAGGAATAAAAATAATTTAGCACTGATCATAAACAAGACCATAAAATAAAAAATAACAGTAATCGGCGTACTAAATAATAACTCCATCAGACTAGTAATCGATTGCTCGACAGCCGTCACATCATTGGTCATACGCGACATGATATCACCCTTTCGTTCGTTTGTAAAAAAGCCAACCGGCAATTGGATAATTTTCGAAAACAGTTCTCTTCTGATTCGCAAGATGATGCCATTCCGCAAGGGATTCAGCATATACTTCGAAATATAAAGGAATAAATTTTTCAGAAAGGTCGAAATCACCACAACAATACAAATAAATATTAATCCATAGACCTTATCATCGCCGTGTTGATGAATAAAATCTGACAACAAAAATTTGAAATAATCGCCGATGCCTTCCTTGCTCAGATGGAAGCCCGGGTTGCTTGTCAAAGCGCTCTCCTTGCTGAATAACATATTCAGAAAAGGACTGATCATTCCCACCGTGAGCGTTGAGAAAACAACAGACAATAAGTTCGATAACATGTAGGCAGTAACGTAACTCCATTTGCCTTTGAGATAGGGTAAAATACTTCGGATAGCTCTCATTCAGATATAAAAACGTAAATTTACACCTTTAATTTTTAGATGATGGAAGAAAGTAAGCGCCAAAAACAAATCGGCAACGTAATTCAAAAAGAGATGAGTGATATTTTTCAACGCGAAGGATTGAACATTATCCATAACAGTATGATCTCAATTTCGAAGGTAAAAGTGACACCCGATTTGATGGAAGCCCGCATCTACCTTAGTTTTTTTCAAGTTGAAGATGCTGAAAAAATGCTAGCGCATATCCAAGACCGTGACTGGGATCTTCGTAAACAACTTGCTGCACGAATTAAAAATCAGGTGCGAAAAATACCAATTATTCAATACTATCTTGATGACACACTCGAGTATGTCTTCAAAATGGAAGAAGTCTTTAAAAATCTGAACATTCCAAAGGAAGAAGAATAGCAAAACATGTCTACCATTCTATTCTTTAGGCGTATCAAAAAATTTGCACTGAAATACATCTTATCTGCTACACTCTTATCTCGACTTCAAGAACATTTCAAATTCGTGTAACGACAAACTACTGAGATTATCCTTTGCTGTCATCATGCCTTTTTGTGCAGAAAGCACACCGTAACGAACATCATCAATCCCATCAATACTATGTGCATCAGGATTGATAGAAAGCATCACACCTTGTTTAACTGCATAACGTATCCAACGCCAATCAAGATCAAGACGCCGAGGATTGGCATTAATTTCAATCACAACATTGTGCGCTTTGCAAGCATCAATTATTTTGGCGTGATCAATCGGATATTCTTTCCTACTCAATAATAATCGCCCTGTCGGATGACCTAATATACGCGTATGCGGATTCGTAATAGCACCCATCAATCGCATCATTGCTTTCTCTTCGGTCATTTTCAAATTCTGATGAATCGATGTGATCACTAAATCAAAGGAGGCTAATACATCGTCTTCATAATCCAATCGTCCGTCGCCGAGTATATCACATTCGATACTTTTAAAAATCTTAAAAGGATAGAGCGTATCATTCAATCTGTCTATCTCTTCCTGTTGCTGCCTTATCCGTTCAACACTCAATCCATTCGCATAATATGATGTCACTGAGTGATCGCTCATCACTAAATATTCATAACCCTTTTCTATGCAGGCCTTAGCCATTTCTTCAATCGAATAATGTCCGTCACTCCAGGTACTATGATTATGAATAATCCCTTTGATATCAGCAACCTCAATCAGCGCTGGTATTGCATGGGCTTTTGCTAATTCAATAACAGAGGGCTCTTCACGCAAACAAGGCGCTATGTATTGTATACCAGCCGCTTCAAAAAACTGATCATCTCCACTACGTTCACTGTTGTAATCAATAGTTGGAAATTGCGTATCGAATGCATCATTGAAGTCTGATGTTCCACTTGTAAAAAAAAGAAGTTGCGATAAATTTTCTTCATTGCAACAATAGATTGTAAGATGTATAGCCTCTTGAAATTTATAATGCAGCACATCATCCTCTTCACGATCAAGACTAAAATGTTCATTCGCCGACAACGCCTCCATGATCATTTCAACTGGTGACAGAATCAAAAATTCCAGTTCGTCAATAATATCACATTGTCGTCTAAATGCACCCGTGATGTAAACCCAATCTTCTGAAAAAAGTCGTTTAAAAAACTGTTCCAATTGTTTCGCAATAGGCTCGATGGCCGCATACAAATAACGCTCCTGATTACTAAAATAAAACTCTAAGGCTTCCTTAATACTATGTTGCGACTTGGCACCGAAGCCCTTATGATGGATCAATCGATTTTCGTTACACGCGTATAATAATTCGCCCGGCGATTCGACACCCAACTCTTTCCAGATGGTTGAAATTTTCTTTGGACCAATGCCCTTTATGTTTAGCAAGTCGCGAACACCCTCTGGTGTTTTTTGAATTAGTTCATTAAGCTGAGCGAGTTGCCCTGTGTCGAGCAATTCAATAATCTTCTTTGCAACACTTTCACCCACACCTTTTTGGAATGCGATATCAGGCCTGGGAAGTTCCGATAATTCCTTCGGCAATCGATCAATCTGAAAGGCTGCATTCGCATATGATTTTGATTTGAAACTATTTTCGTCATGTATATCCATGAGCTTGGATAATAATGAAAATACATTTGATATGTCTTTGTTGGTCATTAGTCTAAAAGCTGATTGATCGCGTCAAGCTGATTTGAAATGTCATCTGTATCCACACTAACCATGGTGCGTTCTTCGTTCGCTGATGTAATATGATCGACTAATGTCATCGCCATATAATCGTGGTCATCACGACCCGGAAAATTTTTTTTCAATTCGATGATCTTATCATTGATGCCATTCATAATGGTTCGTACGTTGGCCTCATTCTCCGCGGCTACCTTGATACGGTATACACGATTACAAAGTTTAATGGAAATGGATACTTGCTCGCTCATAAGTCAAATGTACAACGAGACGACATTAGTTGAAGCGTAGAATTCATTCTTTCTATTAATGAAATTTTGCGTAAAAAGAAACGTCCTATCATTTTCTTTTTTTTACTTACAATTTCAACACGTCATCCATCGTATAGACTCCTTTTTTAGTATGCAGAAACTCCGCTGCCAATAAGGCTCCTGATGCAAATCCTTTTCGACTATGAGCAGTATGTGTCAGTGTAATACTATCAATATCCGAATCATATTGTATCGTATGCGTACCCGGTGCTGGATCAATTCGTTTTGAAATAATCGTGAGTGCCTCTGCCACAGTATTCGCGTTATTCACCCAATGTGTTTTTACATCATTATGTTCCAAAATACCTTCTGCTAATGTCACTGCGGTTCCACTCGGGGCGTCTTTCTTTTGGGTATGATGTATTTCTTCCATACAGACATTGTATTCAGGATGTAACTTCATCAAAGCAGCAACCATCTTATTTATCTTAAAGAACAGATTCACGCCCACACTAAAATTGCTAGCATATAAAAAAGCTGCATTATTAGCCAAGCATAGTGCGTTCGCTTCTTCCAAATGTTCTATCCACGCAGTACTTCCACACACCGTGGGCACCCCGGCCTCTAAACATTTTTTTACATTCGCAAAGGCAGTATGCGGTGTACTGAATTCGATACACACATCGGCTTGTTGTATATGTTCTGTGGTAAATGTCTCTAAGTTCTCTTGCGAAATACGCAATACAATTTCATGGCCCTTTGCAAGTGCAATTTCTTCAATAGCCTTGCCCATCTTTCCGTAACCAATCAGTGCTATCTTCATTTGAAAAATTATTTAATACAAAAACTAATCTGCAGTCCTAGTTGGTTATTATTATTCAAAACCGGCATGGTGTGAAAACTAATATCTTTATTCATATCAAAACATGTAAGGTGCGCTGAAATAAAGGCATCCAAGATATTGATCATATACCCTAGACCGGCTGATAGAATCGAATATTCAAGATACTTTCGAAAGCCATCTCGCAAAAACTTGACATCATCAACGGTATAATTATTATACGTATTCGGCGTTTCAGGATTACTATCTATCATCCCGATATAAATTTTCCTGTATTTGTTGTAATCCTGATAATTTTTCACCGTAAAGCCAGTCACTACTGCTGCTCCTACATACACAAGGCCGGCCTTCCAATATTGTTTATTATAGAGTTGGCCCAAACCAGGCAAACAAGCAGAATATAATCCGGCACGTTTAGGAATTGGTTTAGTGACATTGAATGTAAACATTGAATCCGGAAAAGGCTGCAGAATAGGAGCTTCTGTTTTCTGTGGCAATCGGGTTGAATCAGGCACCTGAGAAAAGGCTTGTACAGTAAACAATCCTGAAAGCATGATCATCACGATCAGACGCTTGTATGCACTTACACTTTGTATGCTGCCTCTCATCTTTTTCAGAGATTTATTAGATACTCATTTTATCAAGGATGCGCTCAAGGTCAGAATCATTATAAAATTCTAAGACAATAGTGCCTTTACCATTCTTTTTTCGATCGAGAATTACTTTTGTAGAAAGATGAGACGCAATCTGATCTTCAATTCGTTTATAAGCCGGAGCAAGTGAAGGTTTAGTTTTTGCAGAAACTGCAGCGCCTTGTGATGCTTTATTGGCTAAAATATGCTTGATTAACTCCTCGGTTGCACGCACTGAAAGTTGCTTTTCCTTGATTTCTTTAGCCGCAAAAAGTTGTTGTTCGATATGCTCTAAACCCAATAATGCGCGGGCATGTCCCATACTAAGTTCTTTGTTCCTGACAGAAACCTGAATGGAAGGAGGTAGCTTGAGTAATCGAATATAATTTGTGACCGTACTTCGCTCCTTTTTCATCCGGTCTGCTACTTCTTCCTGTGTCAGACTGCACTCACTCATGAGCCGCTTGAAGGCAAGTCCGATTTCAATCGCGTTAAGATTTTCACGTTGAAGATTTTCTAGCAAGCCCATTTCCAGAATTTCCTGGTCATTGGCAACTCGTACATAGGCAGGTATATCAATCAATCCAGCCATTGTAGATGCCTTATAACGGCGCTCTCCGGATATCAGCTGGTATTTCTTATTCGCAATTTTTACAACAGTAATTGGTTGGATGATATCGTGCAGTCTAATCGATTCGGCTAGTTCCTTCAATGGTATTTCATCGAAGGTGCGACGAGGCTGATTGGGATTTACTTCGATTAATGAAAGCGGAATACGCGTGATACTTCCTACAAGCACTTCATCTTGGTCGGTGGGCACCTTTGCAAATGAGTTCACTTCATCTTTGATATTGCCCAATAAAGCACCGATGCCTTTTCCAATCTGAGATTTTGTATTTTGTTTAGTGCTCATTCTGTTCAGTTTCTAACGTTTTGTCGATGTTTTTTATTTTGGTCATATCGTTGCGCTGCAAGATCTCTTTCGCCAAATTGAGGTAATTCAGGGCGCCGGTAGATTCTGCATCATAGAGCAAAACTGGCTTTCCAAGACTTGGAGCCTCGCCTAAGCGCGTGTTACGATGAATGATAGTTTGAAATACAGAATCATCAAAATGATTCTTGACCTCTTCAACCACTTGATTTGAAAGCCTAAGACGACCATCGTACATTGTCATCAAAATGCCTTCGATAGTGAGTTTTTGGTTTAATTTAGATTGAACGATTTTAATCGTATTGAGTAATTTTCCGAGTCCTTCCAATGCAAAAAATTCGCATTGTACAGGAATAATGACGCTGTCGCTCGCCGATAACGCATTCAATGTAATAAGGCCTAGCGATGGTGAACAATCGACAATAATAAAATCGTACTCATCGCGAATATCATTCAATACCTGCTCAAGTTTCTTCTCCCTGCCTGGATGGTTTATTAATTCAATTTCTGCTCCGACAAGATCAAGATGGGACGGCAGCAATGACAAATTAGGCGTTTCAGTAGTGAGAATAACTTGCTTCACATCTGTTTCATTCACAAGGCAATCATAGACGCTTAATTGCACATTTCTTAAGTCAAATCCGTTCCCTGTGGTTGCATTTGCTTGAGGATCACAGTCGACCAGCAATGTTTTATAATCCAGCACTGCTAGGCTGCACGCCAGATTGATAGCCGTGGTTGTTTTACCCACCCCGCCCTTCTGATTGGCTATTGATATTATTTTTCCCATTAGCTACAAAAGTGCCACTTATAAGTGGTAAAATAAATTTTTTTTATTCACCTGACAGAAATATTTCTGAAAAGCATGTGTAAATCCATTAGTGCCTGAGCCCCTCCGCGAAATATCTAATTATACACCTTGACCATGCACACAAATCGCTGTATCTGATTAATCTGATTGCTTCGACTTTGTCCCTTGATGATATTATCTTGCAATGCATTGAGTGTAAAATCCTTTGGAAGGGTTTTCAATAAGCTTATCAAGGCTTTGGATTTAATGGCATAGGTCACGCCTTCGGTTTGAGACTGTTTCCCCGAAATGACACCAAGAATATTACCTGTCTCATCAATAATCGGAGCACCACTTACACCAGGTCCCGAAGGAAGTTCGAGTTGAAATCTGTTGGTATCACCTTCAAATCCGGTAGTTGAACTAATATACCCTTCATTATAAACAATTTCACTTTTAGGATAACCCAGCGAATACACTCGATTAGCAAGATTCAGATTTGACTTTCGGATAGAGATTGAATAAGGCAGCTTCCCATCAAAAGCAAATTCAGCTTCTTTAATTTTCAATATCGCAATATCATTGATTTCATCGGTGGCAACGACTTCACTCTGATGCCCAACACCATCGTAGGTTACTGTAAATATTTTTGTATACCCATCGATCACATGAAAATTGGTCACGAGATATCCATTTTTACTAATGGCAAAACCTGTGCCACTAAATTTAGATGGATAATCAGGTAAAGGCACAACATCTTTCTTTACTTTATCAACCTCAGTTTTGATAGCCTTTTGATCTTTCTTAATGGTATTGATTTCACCTTTCAACAATTGATACTGAGCGTGTGTGTCTTTCTTGTAAACAGAACGCGCGATCAGGAAGGTAAAGGTTGATGCCATAAAGGCAACCGTTGCCGCAACAGATGCTGTTCTCCAATATTTGTTGACGTTTAACTTCAAATGCTTGAGAACAACCGTTGTATGACTGTGGCTATGCTTATGGATTGCGTCAAGGGAATATGAAATAAATTCCTTGTTATTATGATGATCGAATGCCTTCAACAAGGTCTTATGCTCATGCACGAGATTGCTTAACGCAGGATTATTCTCCATGTCGATCTCAAAAAACATTTTTTCCTTATCATCCATTAATCCTAAACAGTATTTTTCAACCGTTTCGTATTTGTTAGTATGCTCGTTCATTTTGTGTTACACCATTTTCATTAAAAAATAATTTCCTTAACCTGTTCAAGCATTTATATTTCTGGGTCTTTGCATTTTCTGCATTCGTATAACCGAATTCTTCCGCAATGTCCTGCATACTTTTATTCGTGATATAAAAGGCAGTCAATACCCCTTTACAGGGTTCTCCTATCTGTTGAAAACAACTTGTCAGTTTGGACACATTGTTTTCAAATTCAAAAAAAAGATCAACATCCTGATCGACCCCGATGAGGTCCTCCATATTTTCATGCAAAATTGAAAAGGATTGATTTTTCTTCTTAGTCAATTTTTTCAACCAAATATGCTTCGCTACCGCAGTGATATAGGTAGAAAATTTACATGTCAGATTCAACTCATCAGCTTTTGCCTTTTCATACAAGATAGTCACTGCATCCTGAAAGGTATCATACGCATCATCAAGCGATCCGTTCATCTTGAATACCATTTTCTCGATAGTGGGATAACATGACTTGTAAATATGACTGATTGTGGAGGATTCCCCTAATGCCAAAGAACGTATTAATTGTTCATCACTCAATAGTTGTGCTGAATTATCTCTCATTAATACGTTTAGTTTGTTTAGGTAACCCAAAAGTCCAATAAAAAAGTGATTAAATAGAATTTAGTTGGCGGAAATAATAACCTCTTAGGATAACTAGGTTAAAAACGCTCCATTTAAATGAGTTTATTTTGATGTGGCGCAACGTACTTGAAAAAATAACGAACTAGATGATATAAGTTTACTAATTGATTTTCAGTAATATAACATATTACTTTATAATATATTTAATATTTTTTTTAAATCTAGGGTTACCTTTTTTCGAATCGAGCATTAATAGTCAAACAATTAAAAATTTAAAAAATGAAAAATTTAGTAAAACTTTCAATCTTCGCAATCGCTTTAGGATTCTTCGCTTCTTGCTCTGATGCTGCAACTGAAGCTCCAGCTGCTGAAACTCCAGCTACAACTGAAACAGCTGCTCCAGCTGCAACAGAAACTCCAGCTGCTGATTCAACTGCTCCAGCTGCTACTACAGAAGCTCCAGCTGCTGATTCAACTGCAAAGTAATTTGTAGTGTTGTAAAAAATTAAAAGCCACCTTAATTGGTGGTTTTTTTATTTTTATTCGTTGATTATTCTTGATTATTCTAAATTTTCATTTACTTTCGCACTTCGAATTTATCAGCTATCGATTACCTTGAGTAGGAGATATCCAACTATAGTTGCTGATAATCAAACTAATTAATTAAATACTATACATATGAGCAGTTACGAACTGATGGTCATTTTTACACCTGTCTTATCGAACGAAGAGTTCAGCGCAGGGACCAAAAATCTAAAAAAATTCATTACAGACAATGCCGGTGAAATCGTAGGTGAAGACACCTGGGGATTGAAATCATTAGCCTATCCGATTGCTAAAAAAACAACCGGTTTGTATTATGTAATGGAATATCAAGCAGAAACTTCATTGAACGCTAAATTCACGATTCAAATGAATCGTGATGAATCGATCATGCGTTTTATGATTACCGTACTTGATAAGCATGCGATTGCCTACAATGACAGAAAGCGTCGTGGAATCAAAATTGAAAAACCGGTTCCAGCACAAAAAGAATCTAATCAATTAACCGAAAAAGAAGCATAATCATGGCAAAAACAGATATAAAATACTTAACTACGCAACGCGTCGAAGTACGTCAGAAGAAATACTGTCGTTTTAAGAAAATGGGCATCAAGTATATTGATTATAAAGATGGCGAATTCTTAAAGAAATTCATTAACGACCAAGGTAAATTATTACCACGTCGTTTGACAGGAAACTCATTGAAATTTCAACGTAAAGTGGCTACGGCAGTAAAAAAATGTCGTCAAATGGCTATCTTACCTTATGTAACTGACCTTTTAAAGTAAACGAATCATGCAAATAATACTAGTAAAAGATATGGACAATTTGGGATCTGCTCATGAAGTAGTGAATGTCCGCCCAGGTTACGCACGTAACTATCTAATCCCTCAGAAATTTGCCGTTGAAGCTTCACCTTCAAACCTGAAAATGGTGGCAGAACGCAACAAAGTAAAAGACAAGAAAGAAGCCGCTTTATTAAGTGAAATTAATAAGGTTTCGGATGTATTGAAAGCCTCTCCTATTTCTATCGGTGCCAAAACAGGTACTTCAGGCAAAATCTTTGGCTCGGTTACTCCGATACAGATTGCTAGAGCTATCCGTGAGCAAAAAGGCTACGAAATCGACAGAAAGCGCATCAGCATTGTTGATGAGGTGAAAGAAATCGGCACCTTCAAAGCAACCATTGACTTTGGAAATGCCAATATCATTGAGATTGATTTTGAAGTCGTTTCAGAATAATTTTCATCCATACAATTTTTTAAAACCCGATTAGAAATAATCGGGTTTTTTTATATAGTTTTACAAACCTTAACAATTCGGATTTGCGTCTAGTCGCTACCGATCGTTATACCTACTAATTAATTATTTAAACAAGTATCAAGAATGATAAAACGAATACTTCTCTTTAGTGCCTTCCTTTTTGCGTTTGCTAACATCTCATCCGCGCAATATTGCCAACCTGCTTTCTCGTTTGCCTGTTCAAGCAATGACTTCATTGATAATTTTTCGACAACCGGAGGCGTCGCTAATATCACCAATTTGGCAACAGGCTGTAATGGTACCCTACCCAATAATTATACATTCTTGAATACCATGACGGTTTCCCAAACCCAGGGGCTCAGTTTTAATTTCACAGTACAGGCCGGAATAATCTTTTCCCAAGGCTTCGGTATCTGGATAGACTGGAATCAGGATTATGATTTTGACGAGGCTAATGAATTTGTCTGGTCTTCGCCAGGCGCATCTATTACACCCTATACCGGCACCATTACAGTACCAACAACGGCAGTACCAGGCACAACGCGAATGAGAGTCATTTGTCGCTATGTTACCATTCCTGTTTCAACAGATTACTGCGGTAGCAATTTTGCCTTTGGTGAATGTGAAGATTACAATATCGACGTATTGCCTTCATCAGCTTGCGCAGGCACACCTCTTGCAGGTTCTATTACCCCTCCAGGACCTTTGACCCAATGTGCAGGACAAACCGTTAATCTGGGTCTTGCCGGAAATTCAGTAACAGGTGGACTTACATATAACTGGCAACAATCAACCAATGGTGGTGCCTCTTGGGTGCCAGTGATCGGAGGTTTTGGTGGTACAGGCGCAGGTTATTTAACGCCGGGTTTAACTGGAACAACTTTATATAAATGTACCATTGGATGTTCAAATTCAGGTTTGAGTAGCACAACCCCACCTTACACGGTGAATGTCGTAGCACCTACTTATGTAACAGTTCCATACACACAAGATTTTGAAACGTGGACTAGCTATTGCGATGTTCAGGATGTTCCAGATGATTTCCATTGGTCTAACAACCCACTTACGGGTGATGCCTCTTGGCGCAGGGACGATGAAGGCAGTACAGCTAACTGGCTTAATTCAACATCAGGCTTTTATCTTCCATCATCAAGCACGGGTATCAATTCAGCGCGTTTTCACTCGTATGGTACAAATCTAAGTGGCACATTGGACCTGTTCTTGAATTGCAGCAACCTTATCGGAGACAAGACAATCACCTTTGATTATATCAACAACAATTATACAGGTTTTGGATTTGATAGCCTCGAAGTGTTAATGTCTGATAATGGAGGCTTCTCGTTCACATCGCTCGGTTCGTTTAATAGTTCACCATCTTGGACTAACCACGCGTTGATACTTGCTTCAAATTCTGCAACAACAATTGTTCGCTTTAAAGCCTATGGCGATTATCAATATGATACTGATTTAGGCATTGACAATGTCAATGTACTAGCACCTTGCACTGGTTCACCAACTGCAGGAATTATTACACCTTATACCCCTTGTGCCAATGTACCCTTTGACTTGACGCTTACAGGCGCTACTATTGCTGGCGGTATCACGTATTTCTGGGAAAGCGCTCCAAGTGCTACCGGTCCATGGACAAGTGTGGGTACTACGGCCAGTCCAACCATTAATACCGTTGTTTCTACCAATACGTATTTCAGATGTACCGTTACTTGTCCATCAAGTGGTTCATCAAACGTAACTCCTACGATGTTTGCACAATTAGCTAGTTTCTATACTTGTTATTGCCTTTCTCAAAGTGAGACAAACTTTGATCAACAAAATATCGGTAATTTCTCCATCTTCAACTCAGCCAATACAGCTATTTTGAATAATGGAAATCCACTGCCTTTATTAAATAACCCTTCCCTGCTGCATTATTATACAAGTTTCGCTAGTTTGACACCTACTACTATCTACAGAGATAGTACGTATGATTTGAAAGTAACAGGTTTCACTCAGATTGGGACTTTCTATAATGGGTATTCTAAAGTCTTCATTGATTTTAATCATGATGGCGTATTTGATCCTATTACTGAAAATGTCGGTGGTGGTGTATTGAATGCAGGAACACAAATCATGGCATCGACCTTTACCACACCTTCTTCGGCTTTATTCGGGTTGACCGGTATGCGTGTCGTGTATCGAGTATTTGGTACCAATACCACTACAACACCTTGCGGCACCTATCCAAGTGGAGAAACAGAAGATTATCTAATCAACATATCCTTACCGCCTTGTAATACACCACCAAATCCGGGTGTGGCAACAATAAGTGATACAATTACCTGTCCTGGATATAAATTATTTATGTCTGATACAGGGCACGATTTAACTTATTTAAACCTAAGTTTCAATTGGCAGTATTCGAACAACGGAACCACTTTTACTGATATCCCAGGAGCGATTTATGATACACTTTCATACACTGTAAACAACCAATCGTGGTTCAGATTTAGAACAACCTGCAGCGGCACATCCAATGCCTATTCGAATGTAATGCATGTGGTCATGAACCCTCCGTTTGCTTGTTATGGACAAAGTGCTGCCGTGGGTGGAATGAATGATACAAGTGATGTGGGTGGCTTTATGATAGCCGATTCTACCTCAAATAATAATATCTATTCCTATATCACCGGCGGACCACATTTATCGAATCCAGCAGCGGTAAAAAGTCGCACAGACCGTACAAGTTTCGGTGCTATGCAATTATATACAGACAGTGTGTACAAATTTGCGATCTATAATATTATGCCTACTAACTATCATTCGGATGCCAAGGTGACCGTGTTTATCGATTACAATAATAATCAGGTGTATGACATTCCGCAGGAGAGAGTCTTCTCGGGTATATCAGCCATCAATTCGTATTATTTGTATGCCTATATCCGCACACCTCAATTCCCTGCCGTTAATACATCCACTGGTTTGCGTGTGGTATTGAATAATGATATGTCACCAAATGCCGCCTCAGATACAGGTGTCGGATTATATGAATCGGGTGAAACAGAAGATTATTTAGTTTCATTCAAATACAAACAACTTGGACCAAGTGCGTTGAACGATGTGTATGCGATTGGAAATATCGGTGTCTATCCTAACCCTACTTCAGGCAAGGTCTATGTAGGACTAACAGCTGCTGAAGCCACGAATTTGACCATACAAACGATGAGTATCACGGGTGCGATATTAGCTGAGAAGAAATTTGATCAGGTGAACGGTGAGTTTGTAACCGAGTTGGATATGTCGAATTATGCTAAAGGCAGTTATATGCTGAAGATCATTTCAAACAAAGGAAACTTTACGCGTAAAGTAGTGGTTGAGTAAATTAATGTTTCGAATCTCTTTTTATCATAAAAAAAGGCTGTCTCTCAAGGGCAGCCTTTTTTGTTACCGGAAACTTCTATTATTGAAGCGATGATAACGAAACTTTTCATTTGACAGCCAGTAATAATACAAGCAACAGATAGCATAAATTAAAGGGCATAACACTAAAATAGTTGGTAAATTTCTTTGTATTAATTGATATCAAAGGGTTTGCAGTAAGTTTGATGAAACACGTTTCATTCAACTTTTATCTATGGCAACATCATTTAAAAAAAACGTTGCTGGGCTTGTGTTTTTTTCAGACAACATCATTACGATTCATCCATCTACTCTTCCGTTTCTTTCTTCTTGTCAAACAATTCTTTCTTAGGAACGATTTTCACCTTCATATCTTTCTTGAGGGTGCGGGCGATGGCACTGAAGGGTGCGACTATAATCTTTTCGCCTTCGCTGAGACCACTACGTATCTGAATATAGGTATTGTCCTGTACACTGGTGGTGACCTGTTTGAGTACCGTGGTGTTCTTATCATTGACCACGAATACATATTCCTTGATCTTGTCGTCCTTGACTATGTTGTCGGTACCAAGTTCTTCCTCTTCGCGAGTGGTGACGGCATTGATAGGCACAGCCAAAACCTGCAACTGATGTTTGGTGAGGATTTCAACAGAAGCCGACATGCCGGGACGGAAAGGAAAATGTCGTTTATCGACCGCTATCAGATCCTTATAACTATCAGGTAAGAGCTCCACACTCACCGTATAGTTCGTCACCTGATCGGTGAGTGATGAGATACTTTGTTGCAAACCGGTAGCAGTACTCGATTGTGATATCTGCACCACCTGACCTTTGAACGTACGGTTAGGATAGGCTTCCACTTCGATATTGGCGGTGTCGCCGAATTTCACTTTCTGGATATCATTCTCCCCTACTTCCACATCAACTTTCATCTTGCTCATATCAGCCACACGCATGATTTCGGTACCAGCCATTTGTGCCGTTCCCACCACACGTTCGCCCTTCTTGATGAAGAGTTTGGATACAATCCCTTTCATCGGTGAATAGATGGTGGTCTTGTGAAGATTTTGGACTGCTTCGGTGACATTGGCCTGCGCGCTGGCTACACCGTATTCGTTGCCTTTGATATTTTCGAGAGCGGCCTTATAATTTGCCTGAGCGGTTTTGTAAGCGGCGTCGGCGGTTTCGAATTCCATGGCGCTGATGACCTTATCTTCATACAGACCTTTGTTGCGTTGATAGGTAGAAGTGGCCTGATCGAGCTGCGCCTTGGCCTGCATCGTGAGGGCGCTGGCATTGAACACCGATGAGCGGGTTTGATTAAGTTGTGCATTGGCCTT
>CAIRSV010000158.1 GCA_903881265.1 uncultured Bacteroidota bacterium | reverse complement strand
CTGCTCGATAATCTAGAAATCGAAAAATATCAAGTTGTTATTATCAGCGCCTATGAACGATATGCACTCGAAATGCATAAGTATCAACTCGCCGATTATATCCTCAAACCCATCTTGATTACAGATCTTATACGAGCAGTAAACAATGTAAAAAAACAACTAGATAAGGCGAAGCAATTGAAATCAATGCAACCGTCGCAACCATTCACTCAATTTATTGCCTTGCCCGAAAAGCAGCACTTAAACATCACGCACCTTGACGATATTATCCGATTTGAAGCAAAAAGTAATTATACACTAATCGTTCTAAAAGAAAACAGAGAAATAACCACATCAAAACATCTAGGGGCTTTTGAAGAGTTATTACCTCGACATGTATTTATACGTGCTCATAATTCACATATTGTCAATGTCAATTATGTAGCAAAATATCTTAGACGAAAAAAATATGGCATGCTTGAATTAAAAGACGGCACCTTAATTCCTATTTCCGCAAACCGAAAAAAAGAAGTGGCAGAACACATCATATTTTAATTGATTCGTATGATTGCACTTCCAAGCATCTAACATACGATCAACGCTTCATCACACCCTATAGCACAAGCAACGGAAATTGTATAGACTGGGTCTCGATAAAAAATATAGTCGTAGAAACAACCTAACTTGATGAATTAAAATAAGTCAGTCTATTCATTCGGATAGAACTACCTTAGCCCACTGCAGGAATAAGTCTGCGGATATTAATCCCATAAACTTGCAGACACCTTTTGAAAACCTGATTGACAGTTTTATAGAAAATAAAATTGGTATCGCCGAAAATTTCCTAGCAAGTAAGCTTGCATCTGATTTGAAAGCCAATTTAATGGCCCTCTACTCAACCCAACAACTTCGTTCGGCAGGAACAGGCAATGAACTGCTTGTATCCCATGATAAACGAATTCGAAGTGATAAAATATATTGGCTCGATCGCAAACATGACGACGCATTCGAAAATTCCTTCTTTGATATCATCGACCATTTTATCCTCTTTTTGAATAGCACCTGTTATACAGGCATCACAGGGTATGAATTCCATTATACGCTCTATGAAGCAGGTACATTTTATAAAAAGCATATCGACCAATTTAGAAATGATAAAAGTCGTGCTTATTCAATGATCATGTATCTGAATGCCGCTTGGAAAGAAGGTGATGGTGGTGAACTTTGTGTCTATCATGCCAACTCGTTACAAACCATATCACCCTTGCATGGCAAATGTGTGTTTTTTAAAAGTAGTGAAACTGAACATGAAGTGCTGATAACGAATCAGCCACGGTTGAGTATAACCGGCTGGCTAAAATGTGACTAAGCCTAATCACAATGAAGATATCTAGATTATAACAACCTTAACGATTTGGATTAAATTATCATCATCTGCTTTTAAAAAGAGCCCTATATTTGTTCTATCAGAATGACTGATTGTATCCGGTGATTCAAGCATCTATAAAAATTCATAGACACACATTTTCAAGAATCCGTTTCAAATGGATAGAGATTGGCATCATCGTATTGATCTATGTGTTGTTTCTACTTACCCCCCTCTCTTCACCCTCTCAATCGAAGCAAGCCCTGCGTTATGAGATAGATGCCAAACGTGCAGGGGTAACCTATACAAGCAACGATGCCCTGCCAAGAGGCCGCGAATTTAAAAGAATTGACAGCACATATTATGTTGGCTGGATGCTTGAAGGAACCTATAAATTTGATCATGCGGCTAATTATATTGGTTACAAAACGGCTGCTGCACAATTAGAAAAAGCAGTCGCATTAATGAAAAAAGACTTTAGCACTGAACTCAAGACACGCACCAACGATGTGATGACCTATATCAACATCTTAAAATATCATCGTGATTGGGATTATACAACGTTTGCATTGATGCAGTGTTATACCAATATGGAAGACCCTGCAGCTGTATGGAAGCTATTACAACAGTGCAAAAAAATTAATCTTCAAGATGAAATCTTCAGCGATACCTACAATTATCTCGCTTGGACTATACACAGAAACAGATTCTACACCTCTTCAACCTATTCGTTCCTTAAAAATTCTATTGATGAAAATGAACGATTCGCGAGTAAGCTGACCGACAGTGCAGCGTTGAAAATAAAACGAGATGCTGAACTGAATAAAACCTTCTTCGGAACACGCTATGAAAATGAAAAAATGCCAAGTGTGTGGCATTATAAATCCATCTTGTATACCTACCAACTAAACATTGAATCCGGCGCGTATTATTACGAAAAATTACGAGCCACCAACTATTTCCCTGCCAACAATTTTGCCACCTTTTGTGCCATCCAGGCTAAATTTAAAGAGGCTGAAACATATTACACCCTTTCAAAAAAAGAAAATCCTGGCGACAAACGTCTTAACGAATCCAGTTATTACCTATCCATTCTCCATCAATATAAGAACGAAAACAAAAAAGCCATTGAAGAACTTAAGGACCTTATAAAAGCCAATGGATCAACACCCGGTTTCGGATGGTATAATCTTGCCTTAGCAAGAGCACTCATCTATGACGGGCAAACCGAAATTGCCAAGCGATATGCCCATACAGCAGAACAATTTAAGGAAATACATATCGGTACAACGCTTGGCCAAAGTCATTATGATTTTACTAGTTCACTCATGAACCTCATCATTAAAATTCAAGAAATTGAAACCGTCAAATTTCTGAATAAAGGCTGGTGGTATTCTCCTCAAGCAATCAGTAAAGTTGCCAAACTTACGATTGAAAAATATGGATTACAATTCTTGATCATCAATCAATTTTCGCAAAACCCTGAGCGTGACCGCGTGATCTATAAAATTTTCTCGACTGAAAGTACCGTTTCGTTCGATGAAATATGGCACTTGCTAGATGGCTTCAGCTCGACTTATTTTTTAAACCGATTCAAACATGAACTCAATCACGATACGCGTGTTCGTGTAAAACGATACTATACGCTGTTCATTGCCAACATCCTTTTAAAGAAAGGTGATTACAAGAATGCTAAAACTTATTACGAGTCTATATTGAATGAATCTACTATTGACACTGAATATGAAAAACTTTTTCTAGCCCGTGTTTTCGAAGGATTAAGTAGTTGCGATCAAAAGCTAGGGCTCGCTAGAACAACTAACTATCTTGCGCGGCTTTATGCCATGTACCCGCAACGCATACCGTTCTCTGGATTGAAAATGATGATGCATTTACGCAGTAATGAAAAGACCGAAATTCAACAGCAAGTAGTGAAGTCATTAAGGAATGCAGCAATCGAATGGACGAGTCAACCTGGGCCAAATATTCCTGAAGTAAAAATCAATTTCAACACAACCAATGGCGTCCAATTTGTTGAATACACATGCAGTCTTAATGGGAAAATAATTATTCAACCTCAACGCTTTAGTTACACCTTAGCTGAAGATGCAGGCCAAAAACTGAGTCTATCTATTTTTGATATTGGCGATGATGATCATCAATCAATTAAATAAAATAGTAGTGAATCTATAGACGTATTCCTAGTACGTCAGAAAGGAAATGTCAATGGAGTTAATCGGTAATAAAAACTTCGTAAAGAAAAAATCAATCGCTGGATTAATTAAATTTCCTAGGGCATCTTGTTTTTTTGTAAGGCATCAGGTTTCCGAATGCTTCAAAATAGATGGCAACATTGATACCGGCAAACCAATACCAATCCTTCTTATTATTATCACCACGAATAAATTTATCATTCGGGTAATTACCATCCCATGTCGGTAACTCATCAGATCTAAAAGACAAATCAACACTTTGTTTACCTTTATAGCGCTGCAAGGTGTCAAGGTTTACATACGACTTACTGACATCATCTAAATAGTCGGTGGCCGTGTATCTAAATCCAATTTCACCGCTTAACATGACTGTCTTACCAATAAACACTTTAAAACCTCCACCCAAAGGCACACCTATATTCACTAAACTATATACCTTTCTGTCTGTGTATTGACGAAGGCCTTGGCCTTCAGTACTTAATGGACGGAGATAAATTTTTTCATCATTTGTACCTATCGTATATGGATTATAATAAAATGCAGAAAGGCCTGCAAACAAGTAAGGAGAAAATTTAAATTCATCGAAATCAACTGGAATAAAATTCAATTCAAGAGCAGCGTGTGCTTCAAATAAGTTCGTTTCAAAATTAAGATTTCTGCGTTTCACTGAAGGAGATTCAGAAAGGCTATCAGCGCCATATAAACTTGCATAAGTAGCGCCAAATCTGAAGCCCACCATGGGATGTACGTAGTGCTTATACATTAAACCGCCACAAGCCCTATACCCCTGCTTCGGAAACCACTTCTCCTGAAGATCGCCATAATAGCTTGACGTACCTCCAAAAATACCCATTTCATGGTGTTTTTGGGCAGAGATAACCATTGGTATACAAAGTAATAAAAACAATAATTTTCTTAACATAATAAGGATATATTAAACTATCCGTAATATTACGAAAAGAATGTGAAAAATCATACGTTTGAAAAAAATATGTAAAAAAAAACAACGACCTAACGAAAATAGAAACGAGGGATGAATGATGGAGTCTTGAATTGTTACCTCATCTTTTTCAACTGCCAAAGAATCTCCTCCAAGCCATTCAATTTTATTTCGTACACCGTTGAAAGCAATGTGCCAAGAGTGCCTTTAGGGAAGCCCCCCTTTCGAACAAAATACTCAAGATAAGAAACAGGAAGATCAGCGAGCACTGTATTCTTGTATTTACCAAAAGGCATTTTCATGACAACAATTTGTCGCAGTAAATCTGGATTCATTCCGTCATCAGCATTTTCCATATGCAAGGATATAAATTTATTGTTTAAAAATACGCTTGCCCAGCAAAGATTTCAACTATGATTTCCATTCCAACAATTCACAGTGTCGTTTAAACCCAATTTCATTATCCTGATGAACCCAATTGACGCGTGAATTAGCTTATTTTTGCTGTTTTTACATCACTGTGATTGAATAAAATTTCAATCTATTTTAAACGAAAAAATGCTCCCAATGATTTATACATGCAGTCTTGACAAAGTGGCTAAAGGTGTCACAATTGGCGTTGCCATTCTTTTTATTGCCATTATCGGTTCCCAGTTTTTACCGCTTGGTAATACCATGTATACTGGTTCCATTTTTATACGTATTCTGCCACTTTCAATCTTCTGTGGTGTGTATGCATTTCATCCTGTCAAGTATATATTGACTGAATCTGCAATCATCATACATCGTCCCTTAACTGATGTCAACATTAAGAAAGAGATGCTCGTGTCGGCTCAAATCGTTGATAAGGAGACTATGAAATGGACGATCCGAACTTTCGGCGTAGGAGGCTTGTTTGGGTATTTTGGAAAATTTGCAAATCGCGCACTTGGTTCAATGACATTTTATGCCACTCGCAGAAATAACTATGTCTTAATCATCACAACCGATGGACGAAAAATTATTATTACACCCGATGAACCTATTTCCTTTGTGGCGCAGTTCAATAAAAATTTTGGTCAACCTACATCTGCGTTTTAGCATAGACCACCTCATGAAACCGTATTAATTTCTGGCATCTAAGTACAGATTTCTGCGAATACCAGTTAAAATAAATCATAGCACACCTGGTTTTTATAAAGGATATGACTTCCAAGAAAGATGGAATTAAACTTATACAGAAAACAAATTAGGGTTTGCCTTTTCGTTTGCTTCAATTTCCACGAAAGAAGAAAGTATATCTGCTTTATTTCTTCGCACACAAATCGAATGTTCAAAATGAGCTGATGGTTTGCCATCACTTGTGATAATCGTCCAATCATCATCAGCACAAAAAATATCCTTCTTGCCAAGATTAATCATTGGTTCAATGGCTATCACTAAACCATCCTGAAGTTTCAACCCATTTCCTCTTCGTCCATAATTTGGCACTTCAGGTTCTTCATGCAAACTTTTACCTACTCCATGCCCTGTTAGTTCACGCACCACACCATAACCATGCTTCTTCTCTGTGTGTTCTTGAATAGCCCAGCTGATGTCTCCAATACGATTGCCAAGTATAGCTTGTTCAATACCAAGATAAAGAGATTCTTTGGTAACCTTAAGCAATTGTTGCACCGCAGGTTCAATTTCACCGATGGCAAACGTATAGGCACTGTCCCCAACAAAACCATTCAATACAGTCCCTGTATCAATGCTGACAATATCACCATCTTTCAACTCATCATCAGTGGCAAAACCATGCACTACTGCTGCATTAATACTCATGCAGCAGGTAAATGGGAACCCTCTAAACCCTTTAAAGGCTGGCGTAGCGCCATGGTCTCTGATAAAAGTTTCAGCTATAGCATCAAGTTGATTGGTGGTAACACCCGGCTTAAGGCGAGTGGCTAATTCAGCTATAGTCGCTGATACAAGCAAATTACTCTTGCGTATGAGTTCTACTTCTTCGTTTGTTTTGTAATAAATCAAGGTATATAAAATTTAAATATCCCGAAACATACGCTTCGGGATATAAGATAATAAAATTATTTTTTAAACGTCAATTTAGACACTCGCAGGTACAGATTGTCGACCTGTGATACGGCCACTTTCCATCAATCCATCATAATGACGCATTAAGAGCTGACTTTCTATTTGTTGTAAGGTATCTAAAATAACACCAACCATGATCAACATAGAGGTTCCTCCATAGAAACTAGCAAATCCACTTGTAATTTTCAATTGACCTGCAATACCTGGCAATATACCAATCAATGCAAGGAAAATAGCTCCAGGCAATGTAATACGATCCATAATAGCACCGATATAATCAGCAGTATCAGAACCCGGTTTGATGCCTGGTATAAAACCATTATTTCGCTTCAGATCTTCAGCCATTTGATTTGGATTGAAAATCAATGCTGTGTATAAATATGTGAACGCAATAACGAGGATCGCATAGATGATATTATACCATAGAGAACCTGGATTCGTTAGATGTTTTACAAAACCTTGGGCGGTTTCACTATTCGAAAAACCAATGATCGTCGATGGAATAAACAACATGGCTTGAGCAAAGATGATAGGCATGACCCCTGCACCATTTACCTTGATAGGTATGAAATCACGGGCACCAGTCATATTAGAAGCAGACGCATTTCCTACAATTCGACGAGCATAATTCAATGGGATACGACGAATACCTTGTATAAGAAGGATAATAGCCATAATGATTATCACCATGAATGCAATTTCTATTAAGAAAATCAACAAACCGCCACCTGCTGCTTGTGTTTTTGCCTGAAACTCTTGCACCAATGCATGAGGTAAACGTGCAATGATACCTGCAGAAATTATAAGCGATGTTCCGTTTCCAATTCCTTTATCCGTAATTTTTTCACCTACCCACATCACAAACAAGGTACCTGTTGTGAGTACAACCACTGTTGAAACCATCCACATGAAACTATCATTCATAATAGCGGCACCATTCTGACTTCGTAAGTATGTTATGTAGCCTATCGCTTGAAACAAGGTAACACCTACTGTTAAATAACGAGTATAAAGATTTATTTTCTTACGACCACTATCCTCTTTTGATAATTTTTGTAGCTGAGGAATGGCAATCTGAGCTAATTGCATAGCGATACTAGCAGAGATGTATGGCATGATACCTAATGCAAAAATGGATGCTTTATTAAAGGCTCCACCTGCGAACATGTTGAATAAACCCAACAAACCACTTTGCCCTTCGTTGTTATTTAAATCATTCGGGTTGATACCAGGAATCACAACGTGACAACCAACTCTATAGACCAACAGAAGCGTTAACGTAAAAACAATACGATTACGCAACTCATCGATACTCCAGATATTCTTTAATGTATTAATTATTTTTTTCATTCTGCTTCTAAGTTCAGTTTTTTAGCGGTGTAATTTAAACGAATAATCTCACCTTTTCAAACTATATTTAATAATTCTTTTTGTCTTTGCCGCTTTCAGATCAATGGTGTGAATAAAAAAATAATACTAAGGACGTTAGTATTATTTGATAATTTAGATGACGATTTCCAAGGTGCCTCCTGCTGCTTCAATCGCTTTCTTCGCAGTTTCACTAGCAGCATTTACTTTAAAGGTCAGTTTGGTTTTCAATTCACCACCACCCAGTATCTTAATCAAATCCGTTCTGTTCAAGAGACCCGTTACGTATAAACTTTCCGGAGAAATTTCTTGTAATTCATAACGAGTTGCTAAGTCATCGATTTGACTAATGTTCAACACCTTGTAATCAATACGGTTGATATTCTTAAATCCGCGTTTAGGTAAACGTCTGTGCAATGGCATTTGACCTCCTTCACTTCCGCGTCGTTGATTATAACCTGCACGTGATTGAGCACCTTTATTACCTTTGGTAGAAGTACCACCTTTACCAGATGAGTTACCACGACCAAGACGTTTTCCATCTCTATGTGTAGAGCCTTCAGCAGGCTTTAATGTATGTAAATTCATTTTATTATTTTTCAGTAATTACTAAATGTTGCACCTTTTTGATCATGCCCATAATCTGAGGAGTTGCTTCCAACTCTCTTGATTGGCTGATTTTCTTTAACCCAAGGGCTATCAATGTCGCCTTTTGACGCTTACTGCGGTCGATGGCGCTTTTAACCTGTGTTACTTTTATCTTACTCATATTCGTTTTCTTTCTTTATTTGAAGTCTCAACGCAGTTTATCCGTTGAATACAGTTTTTAAACTTACATTTCTATCTTTAGCGAACTGAATTGGCTCACGCATCATTGCCAAGGCATTAACGGTTGCTTTTACCACATTATGAGGATTCGCTGAACCTAATGATTTAGCCAAAACGTCTGTAATACCTGCACTTTCTAACACAGCACGCATACTTCCTCCGGCAATTACACCAGTACCATGAGACGCGGGCTTGATCATGACTTTTGCAGCACCTGCTTTCGCCAATATTTCGTGAGGCACAGTACCATGAAGAACAGGTACTTTTACCAAGTTTTTCTTCGCATCATCTATCCCTTTTTGAATAGCCATTTGAACTTCCTTCGCTTTTCCCAATCCGTGACCGATGATACCATTACCATTTCCAACTACCACAAGAGCTGAGAAACTAAACGTTCGACCTCCTTTGGTTGTTTTAACAACACGATTGATAGATACTACTTTATCATGTAATTCGATGTCACCTGATTTAACTGTATTTTCTTTTGTTTGAGACATTATTCTTTTTTTAGAATTCTTTTAAATTATTTTATTCGTAGGATTAGAAATTTAATCCACCTTCACGAGCACCGTCAGCGATTGCTTTTACACGCCCATGATAGAGATAACCACCACGATCGAAGACACATTTTACAATTCCTTTTGCTTTCGCTTTTGAGGCTATTGACATCCCAATCATTTTAGAAATCTCAACTTTATTTCCTTTTGATTCAACATCTTTACCACGGCTATTAGATGCAGCGATTGTAACACCATTCACATCATCAATTAACTGAGCATAAATTTCTTTATTGCTTCTGAACACAGATAAACGTGGGCATTCAGCTGTTCCTGAGATCTTCTTACGAATTCTCCATTTTAGTTTCTGTCTTCTTACTACTTTAGCGTCCATAATACTTTATTTTTAATGAAAATGACTGTAACCATTTTCTGATTTTACTTATTTTATTTACCAGCTGCTTTACCTGCTTTACGACGGATATATTCACCTTCGTATTTAACACCCTTCCCTTTGTATGGTTCTGGTTTGCGTAAGCTACGAATTTTTGCAGCCACAGCACCTAATAATTGCTTATCAGTACCTTCAAGGGTGATCATTGGATTGCTACCTTTTAGGGTCTCAGTGCTTACTTTCAATTCACTAGGAATTTCGAAAATAATATTGTGAGAATAACCTAAAGCCAAATCCAATACATTACCTTGGTTAACTGCTTTGTACCCCACACCAACTAACTCCAACTTACGAGTGAAGCCATCAGTTACACCTTTGACCATATTGGCAACCAACGAACGGTACAAGCCGTGCATCGCTCTGTGTCTGATTTGATCGGTAGGGCGACCTACTTCAAGCGTGCCCTCTTTAATATCAAGTATGATATCTCTATCAACTAATTGTCTTAATTCGCCTTTTGGGCCTTTCACGATAATCTCATTCGCAGGGGTTACACTAATCGTAACACCACTTGGGATTTCTACCGGTTTTTTTCCTATTCGAGACATTTTATGTATGTTTTAAAACTGAAACGTAATGTTCAATTCTGTATTTTAAAGTTAACTACGTACGAAATTCTATTAATAAATATGGCAAAGTACTTCACCACCAATATTATTTGCCTTTGCTTCTTTATCTGTCATCACTCCTTTTGAAGTTGACAAGATGGCAATACCTAAACCATTTTGAACACGCTTGATTTCTGCTGGCTTAGCGTACTGACGAAGACCTGGGCGACTCACTCTCTCTAATCCACGTATGGCAGGAATTTTAGAGGTTAAATCATATTTCAATGCAATTTTTATAATGCCTTGCTTGTTATCCTCCTCAAATTTATACTTGGCGATATACCCTTTTGTGTATAAAATTTCAGTCATACTTTTCTTTAAGTTAGAAGCTGGAATACTCACTATTCTGTGACCTGCCATTTGTGCGTTTCTAATTCTTGTTAAGAAATCTGCTATTGGATCTGTTACCATTTTATTATTAGTATTTAGATTTAAATTGTTGTCATCAAGAGAATTAAAGCCCTCTATCAAACCTTTTGTTTAT
>CAIRSV010000157.1 GCA_903881265.1 uncultured Bacteroidota bacterium | reverse complement strand
CGGCACTGTGGATGTATACTTTGGCACTGAAACCTTCGTGACGATGTATCCAAATCCTGTGAACACTGAATTGACAGTGGATATTACAACGCCTGAATCGTCAAGAGCACAAGTAAAAATTATGGATGCGACAGGCAGGGTAGTGCGCACAGTTGAAATGTCATTGCAAGCCGGAAGTAACTCAACGAAGATTGATATGCAATCATTGACAGATGGCATGTATATGGTAAGTATCACCGATCAAAAAGGATTAAATCATACGCAGACGATACGAAAAAAATAAGCGTTGTTGAATTTTATTGAAGTGTTGTGGCAAGGAATTGTCACAACATTTTTTTTTAACGAAAAGTTATTACATTTACAATGTTAAATTAATACAACACGTTCA
This sequence comes from uncultured Bacteroidota bacterium, assembly GCA_903881265.1. GTDB lineage: Bacteria > Bacteroidota > Bacteroidia > Chitinophagales > Chitinophagaceae > OLB11. Next base: position 2,063 of record CAIRSV010000157.1, on the reverse strand, counting down.
CATGATTAAAAAGTTACGTTTTTTCCAATTTTCATTATTGCTTCTTTTTCTGATGATCAGTAAAGAAATGTCTGCTCAGATCATTTTTTCTGAGAATTGGTCTTCTAATAGTTTTGCAACCAATGGTTGGACTTTCCCTAATGGACAGGCCACATGGGGATTTACTGGTAGTGGGGTTAGTACAGGCCCACCGACAGGAGCTACTGCGCCAAGTGCATTTTTCATTTGGCCCCCAACTTATACAAACTACTCCTACGATCTTGTCAGTCCAGTTATCAATGCAGGGCCTTATCCTACTTCGGCCATTCAAATTAGTTATAAGCTCAAGTATATCAATTTTAGTCTTGCAACGAGTGAACAACTTGCCGTTGAATATAGAACAACGTCCTCGCCGAGTTGGTCCTTGCTAACAAATTATACAAATGCCGGTGGAAATATCGATGTGGCTCCTTCTGGTGTAGCCTTACCTGGGATGGCAGGACAATCGTTTCAAATTCGATTTAGGGTAAATGGTCCAAACTCATTTAATATTTGGGAGTGGTCTGTTGATGATATTGTCATCACGGCTATACCGCCTTGCACCGGAACCCCTAATGCAGGAACGGCGCTTACAAATGCTGTTAATCCAGTGTGCCCTGGGACGCCTATTATGTTGAGTTTGGGTGGCACCTACGCACCCGCTGGTAACCTTTCGTATGAGTGGTACAGATCAAACTCGCCATTATTTACGTCTTCGACAATCATCGGGAATACCAATCCATTATTTTACATTCCACCGCCCGGGACAACCACTTATTATCGCTGTAAAGTAGTTTGTAATTCAACAGGCTTATGGTCGAATTCAATTGTTTCTGGTGTCGTGATTATATCGCCGTGGAGTCCTCTTGGAAATTGCTGGTGCGTGCCTACCTACGCAATTGGTGGTTTCAATGATTATATCGCCAATGTGTCACTGACGACGAGTATTAATTCTATGAGTAATAATACTGCAGCTTCGGGGAACCCGTTTCCATATTATGTCGATTATACGGGGGCTGGACTCACCGTACCGAATATGACCGTGGGGGTGCCGTCAACGATTAGTATAACATACGGCCCGGATGCAACTAATTATGGAGCAGTATGGGTTGATTATAATCATAATGGGGCTTTCGATACGACGGAGTATGTTTCGCCACTAACAAATGCTGGGCCAAACGGCACGCACACATTCAACTTAACACCGCCAGGGACTTCGTTGCCGGGAAATACACGTTTGCGTGTCAGAGGGGGTGATAATGTGCAGATGCTGAATAATCAAGCCTGTGGCGCTACCAACTCGCCAAACGGTCAAGCCGAAGATTATCTTGTCAATATTCAACCTGCAGGTCCGTTCGATTTGGCTATAAATACGGTAGGTGCCCCTATTGGTAATAATTGCACCGACTCAAACATGACATTAACTGCTCAGGTTTGTAATTATGGTAACACGACAATTACAACCACCGCAACAAATAATGTGACAGTCTTATTTAAAGTATATGGACCTAGTGGTTTAATAACGTATCCTTATACATTCCCAGTTGGGACAACCTTTGGAGCATTCGGAGCCGGTTGTCAAACAGTGTCTATGAATCCTGTGAATATGTTTGCTGGAGGTAACTATTATATCAACGCCGTTGTCGGGTCTAATGTCGGAGCTCCATGGACGAGTTCGGGATTGCAACTTGTAAACGACTCATTGGCAAATGCTATTCCTATTATTAATTATCGACCAACTGCTGGAGCACCATTCGCGCTTTGTCAGTATAGTAATATAACCTTTGGACAAGGCTTAACTGTTAGTGGTTGCTCGGCACCTATTTTTGACTCAGTCACAATTACGTTTACAATAACAGGCCCTTGTGTTGATAATATTGGTTCAACGGGCAACGGCACATCGGCTGGGCTTCCCGCAAATGCGTCAGACCAATATGCCTGTAATTTTGCGAATGGCATTCTGCCAACCTTACCGTTAGGGACTTCATTTTATACAGATGGTCTTTTGACAGTTACAAATTTAAATACGGCAGTGGCAGGTTCCT
>CAIRSV010000156.1 GCA_903881265.1 uncultured Bacteroidota bacterium | reverse complement strand
TTTCCTCGAACACGTGAAGCTTATCTTCTATGCCTAAAAAGATATCTGTAATACCCAAACCGCGAAGTCGAGTTTCTATCGCATCACCTTTTGCACCGGAAATAATAGACACCTCATACCCTTCCTTAACCGCTAGTTGCAACGCATATCCATCCTTACTATTCATAGAACGAAGGAGCCCCCCATCTGCATTGATTAAAAGTGTGCCATCGGTCAACACACCATCAATATCAAAAATAAAATGCTTGATTAATTTAAATTGGGTCAACATATTTTCCATACGATCATTATACCTAAGAACAGTTTATTGCGCAGGCTCCCCGTTCTTATAGCTCACTTGTTTAATTACATTTCCCTTCCCATCATATTCCTTCCAAACGCCTTCCTTATGTCCATCCATGTAATTCCCTGACTGAACTACTTCACCACCTTCATTAAATTCTTTCCATATTCCTTGCTCTAACCCTTTCACGAAATAACCTTGGGTTGTGATCGCGCCACCTTCATTATAGGAAGTAGCCATGCCATCAATCTGATCATTCTTGTAATGATATTCAACCGCTTTCTTTCCATTTTTATAATACCAATTAGTAATGCCTTCACGCTTTCCCAATTTGATATTCGCCTCTTCCTGCAACCCAGCATCTGAATAATACACCTTACGCAAACCGTCTTCAATGCCATTTTTATAAAACAATTCCCTGTCAATGCGCGCACCTTTGTAAAAAATTCGGTGCGGACCATATTTGATATCATCTCGATAAACGATCATCTCCTCAAGATATCCATCACGACCTACACGGATATAACTACCATTTTTCTTACCATTGCGAAACGACGTTGTTGTCGCTGGGAAACCTGTAGGATGATACGTTGTCCATACACCATCCAACGTATTATTCTTCATGAAGCCTTCTTCCACAACATTACCGCTCGTATCCATCAACTGAACTGCTTCATAATCCGCAATCTTCGTCCTGACTGTGTCGTAGATAACTTTGGGTGGAAAGTATTGCTGCGCATTAGCCTGCACAGCAGCAAACACCACTAGTGACATTAATGTTAACCGCATCATATCTATTTTTAAGTACACGTTCTACGCGTGTAATTGAGCCTTCTTCTCAAGCAAGGCCTCAACAGTCTCTTTATACATCTCATCTGGAATGCAACAATCTACTGGACAAACAGCAGCACATTGTGGCTCTTCATGAAAACCTTGACACTCGGTGCATTTATCAGATACAATGAAATACGCATCATCAGATACTGGCGCATTTTTTTGATTCGCATCGAGTGATGATCCATTCATTAACGTGTAAGCCCCTTTCACTGTTGTACCATCTGCCAAGGCCCATTCAACACCACCTTCGTAGATTGCATTATTAGGACATTCTGGTTCGCAAGCTCCGCAATTGATACACTCATCAGTAATTTTAATAGCCATAATGTAATATTTGTTTGAGTTTATGATTTAAAACAAAATGAAAGTTCGACTTTCGCGGTTCAAATTTACACAAAAAATTAATATCTGCTTCATGATTACAAATAGAATTGATGTTTTACTTAAATTAAAAGACTACATCCTACAGAACGATGAAACCGTTCAATCAATGAAGGAAAATGCAGAACGACAAAACGGATGGTTTACACAGGAATTCATTGAGTTGGCCTTACAAACTATCTGTACGTATTATTTGAATGAAGAAGCGCTCACTGAATTTGCGAAAAGCATACAAACTGCCGAAGAGAAAGGACGTCAACAAACCGTCGGCATAACGATGGCAGGTAATATTCCTTTAGTTGGGTTTCATGATTTCCTTTGTGTATTTCTAAGCGGTCATAAGCAACGTATTAAATTCTCCACGAAAGACGATGTGCTTCTTCCCCACTTCATGCAGAAATTATACGAATGGGATAACAGCAATCTCGAACTTGTTTTAGCGTCCGAGATGCTGAAAGGTTGCGATGCATACATCGCTACAG
>CAIRSV010000155.1 GCA_903881265.1 uncultured Bacteroidota bacterium | reverse complement strand
TGAAACTTTATTGGGTTCTATTTACAATATATATGATAATATTGGAAAAAGAGTTTTAACTGGAAAGGTAGTTTCTAAGAACTCAGTTATTGACTTAGGAAATTTAACGCGAGGTATTTATTTACTCAGTTTAGGTGACAATTTTAAACAGACTTTTAAGGTTGTAAAGGAATAAAAACCAACCTATAACAGCACCTATAAAATATTGGCGGCTCATTGCTTCGTATGACAGTTTTGTGGTGGCACAAACATTCGTTCTTCGAATGAACATTTGTGGTAAAAATCGCCAACTTCTTGTAGATGCAAACCGATGCTGCAAGTGTTTTGTTGCACTTGTTGATTTTTCAAGGCTATGATTCGTGTATCGGTTCGGTAAAATTACATTAATTACGCGTGCTTGTGATTTTGAAATGGATTGTAGTTGTGTGATGTCAGAAATTATTCTGTGGTTTGCATTCTTAAATTTCTAAAAAGGAAGTAGCGCAGTGTTATTGAATACGTTGAAATAGAAGTCAAGTATAAAATAGATTTGAAAAAGTAATAATAAGGCTAAAAATATAGTTTTAATTTTTCTCACCTCTGACAAAACTCCCCAGGTGCAATAATTCTTTAAAACTGCTTTAGCAATCATTATGCAAGGCAAGACCATAAATAGAAGGTTCCCAATTATTTTTAGAATCAAACGATAATCCATAAGTGCTAGGCAATGTTGTTTTATTAAATAGGGGAGTTTTACAAGGAAGCTTAAATCCTTAATTACCAAACAAGAATCGTACCATTAAACCACCACGTGTGGTTGTGATTGGAAAAGCGTTGGATACATACGGTATACTTTGTCTACGATCCATAAAGAAACGTAGCGTAAGTGTCTGACTGTAGATATAATCAATGGACGGAGAGATCGTAATTACTTTTTGACCTCTTGTCGCTTTTGATTCTTTCTGATCTAATCGGTTGATGGAGGTAAAGTCATCACGTAACCCAAAATCAGCTTTGAAATTGATATCGCTTTTTCTTTTATCGATACCAAAATATTTGACGGGTATTCTTACCTGCTTTAATCGCATACCACCACCAAAGCTGATTTCTTTACTGTTGGTTTCACTCAATTGATAATCAACCAAACTCATACTGAGGGTACGTGCTTTTTTGTATTCAATACGCAAGTTCAACGAATTCTTAAATGTGGCCTCGATACCAATTAATGGACCAAAGTTTTCAGTGATTGTCATGTTCGGTACGGAAAAATAGGGCACATAATTATGTGAAACAGAATCGATAAACGATGGGAATCCTAAGGCATACACATCACGATACAATAACGAAGAGGTAAAACTATTCATCGACAAGGTACCCGAATAGGAATGTGTCAGTGTGAAACTTTGAAATATTTTTCGGAACGGTTTGGTTCTGGACAATCCATTATAATTGATACGCCAATTTGGTCGTGGTAAGATATGTCTGAATGGATTTGATTTGATATTCTCATTGTCATTCGATATCAGCGGATAGGTTGATGGGTCTTTGCCTGAATATGCAGACAAGAAGGCCGGTATTAATACCTCTTGCGAGTATCGGGTATATCCTTTTTTATACTCTTCATCTTCAGGTGCTTGCGCATTGGAAGTATATGGATTGATGAGCCCTAATCGAGATGAAATGACCTTGCGATTATTTTCAAAATCAAAGAAAGCCTTTGTTAGATTGTCCGCACCACGTTTTTGAAACATTGTATTGAAAGCCACATACGATATACTGAATCCACCGGTTTCGTAAGGATTCAAATGAATATAATCATTGGTTCCGCCGACCGTGTCTTTATACAATTCAGAATGCGCCTTATTGAATGTTTTCATTAAGGTGAAGTCTAGTTTGAAGTCTTTAACAGGCTCAACGTTTGCAGTAATATTCAATGTTTGTGTATAATGCTGTTGAAACGGCGCATTGAACAATGAATCTCTAGTCAATACATTATCTTGTCCTTTTCCTTCAAGCCATAAGCGGTCTGGTTGATAACCGAAAGCAAACAATGATGGGTCATTTCTATTTCTGAAGTTCATTCCGAAATACTGCGTACTATCCATATAACCTGGAAGCGTGGTACCCTGATTTTCATTGTAATTGATGGTAGCTCGTTTCACCATCATCAACAACTTGCCGATAGCACGAACAGCATCTGGTGGATTTGGTTCTTTCTTTTTCTTTACTGGTTTCTTAGCACCTTTGGCAACTGATGTGCCACCTTTTTTATTGATACTATCTTTTGATGTACCGCTTTTGCTGCCACTGTTTCCAAGGCCACCAATGGTATTGCTATTGCCCGAGCTAGGATTGTTTTTTGTTGATTGCGCTAATGTGTTTCTCGTAATACCTTTTCCGTCTTTTTGATCCTCAGCCTTGATGACATCAGGTACTTTCACTTCACGCTCTGTCATGGCACCGCCATCTTTACCTGGCCCACTGGGCATATTGTCTGTCCGACCATTATCAACTTTACTAATATCGCCTCGTCCCATATCGCCTTTTCCGCTGCCGCCTTTCTCAATGGTTGTTTCTGATTTTTTATCACTGCCTTTGCCACCTGAGTTCTCTTTACCACCGCCACGTGGAGGCGTATTGGCCATTGGACCATTGATGATACGAAGGATTTTTACTTTATTATATAGCTTGGTAAAGTCCATCTCACCATTGACTTGTTTGTTTTGTGTATTGCCTATGACATTTCCTAGGTTTTTAGCAAGCAGCGATGAACTCGTCCATAGATACGTTGATCCATAACTAGCGCGAACTGTTGTCCAGTCGAGCAAAGGTATCTTAGCCATTGGTACTGTATAATTAGCATTCAGGGATTGTGTGTATCCTGTATTTCTTCCCAATCGACCCACATTATTCCAAAAGGTGTCCTTTTTTTCTGTCGTATTTAATCGACCGTAGGGTTCATCTACACGTGAGTTATTGGAGGCATTATAATCAAACGACAAGGCTCTTGTAAGATCCCAACGCAAGGTATATGTTCTTGCCCAAGTAAAGAATTTGTAATAATTCGGCGTGATAGGGTAGGCGCCTTCATCGATATTCCTAATTCTTGTTTCACCCATAGTACGATTAATATTATTTCTAAAAGTGAAGTTGGTTGGTAGAATATTGAAGTTGAAATCCCTGATTAGATAGAGGTATTTTTTCTTTTGAGAAATTAATTTCTTAAACGGTTCTATTGGTTTGGATTTAGATGAATAGGTATATCCAAGACTTGCATGATGCTCGTCCAATTGATCTTTTTCTAACAATGGATTGTGTTTGTCAGTTTGTGTATACGAATAACTTAGATCGAAATTCTGTAAGTCCCATAGTTGCTTTTTCTTATCATTCAACGGAGCGACGCGTACATTTTGGAAGTTTATACTCTTCACCGATGTAAAGTCTTGCGCCGCTTTCTTTACAGAATCTTTGGCCGTGCCGCTATAGTTCTTGACTTTGTCTACAAACTTAATATCCATGTCGTACGGGTCATACACAGGATTACTGACGGTTTGCGAATAGCCTGCAAAGACTGGCAATTGCACCCCCCAACTTTTAGGTGTAAACTTACCAGCATTGATATTGGCAGAGACATCAAATTGAGAAAGATTTTCTCTCGCACGTTGGTTAACCCGTTGGTCGATATTGCCGTAGCCTGCGCTATGCATGCTCCCACTCATTTTTACTGTGCCTAAATCTGCTAATTGGATATCCACTTTTCCTAAGGCAGCATAACCACCTGACTCATCCATATTTGAAAGGCGAAGTTCATTGAACCAAACTTCACCACATTTTTTTGCACCGTCATCAGCAAGGTCATTCGCCATTTTTTGAGGATTTAAGACACCTAACATCGCCATCTTTACATCACCTAAATTTGGATTACCAACTATCTTAACATAATTACCAAGATCGTCTTGTATTATGTAAGGGACTGCGTACGAACCACCACTTTTATTTCGATCTGATTTGACTTGTACAAGTTTAGAAAAATCAAGAACCATTCGGTTGGCTTCAGGCCAAATGATAGTAGCATCTCGACTTGTTGTTGCCGGTGTCACTTTTAATGGAATCTGGTATTCATAATAGTTGCTCACAAAGTCACTTCCTAGTCGGATGAAAGCCCTGAGTTCATTGTCTTTTAACGACGTGCTATTGTCGGTACCTTCAGCATGAATAAACATTTTCATCTGCTTAAAGTTTCTCAAATCCATGCCAAGTGTTTTAAACACTCCTTTGGAATTGCCATCCTCAAGGCCGCAAATTTGCATTGCCAATGATTGCTCATTCTGCAAGGCGTTCTGACCGTTAGAAACTTGAAATTGCTGACGTTGAATACCTGGAGGTGTTACATAAGGAACCGGTGTACGACTGCTGTTTTCTTCAACGCTCACCGAATATAAATTAAATGTCGTGGCATTATTATCGTCATCGGGTACAAGTTCACCAGGGTTTTTTAGGGAGAAATTATAACGTCGCCAGCTATTACGGCCTAATTCCAAACGGGCAAAGCGCAAGAAGGTAGTATCTTCAAAATCATTCATGAACATGCGCATGAAACGGATTGATTTGAAGTCAGGAATAGCGCCTACGCGGTCGGTATACTCCTTAATTGGAATCTTAAACTGATACCAAGTTTCTGTCAGGTTTGAATTATTAGGCATACGAATCGTCGTATTCTGACGGTTCACGATGAAATTAGATCCAACCTGCATACTTGGATCATCCTTTGGTTTTAGATCAATACGATATTGGAAATATTGTTCATTTTCATTTAAGGTATTGTCTCGGTTGATATCCTCTGATTCTGGAATGTTAGTGAATGCATTTGAAAATTGTGAGGCATTGTCTGTAACGGGTGAATTTCCTTGCGAGTTATTAAATCTTGAATATCGTTTGAAAACAGAGGCTGCTTCATTGTCGTAATCAGATCCACGAAAATGATGATAATCGTCATTCGCAGGATCGCCGAGAGCCGATAGATACACGGGTGAAGTGGCTCCGAAATTTGCACTTAATTCATCTAGATAAGGTTTAAATTCTTCTGCTTCTTGTGCATCATTCATACCATCATAACCCACATCCTGAACAGCTCGAGCTTCAGGGTTATTATCAAAGGCTGGTGTAATTTGTTGCTGAAATTTAGGAATGAAAGACCAGTTAGTCTTTTCAATTTTATTGATATTAGCAGGGTAGGGCAGCCCGTTTTCAAAAAACTTCCTAGAGTCTTTCAGGATATCTTCAGAGATATTACCAAGATTGATATAGAATGAACCACCATTGCTAGTAGGCTTATTGATAAATGGATCAAGTACCCAAAACTCGATGAATTCTACATTAGCCGTTTCGAAATCACTGAAGTCAATTGGGCGCATAATTCCTGCCCATCGTTTCTTTGGATTTAACAATGTGCCATTCGCAGTAATGTTTGTGGCGTCAAAGTTATAGGGGCCACGTTGGGTTGGATAATACGCCAAATCAAATGAAGACAGATTGCCTTGCAGGGCGGTGTATGATCTATTAGGAAATACATCTTGTGGTTGAACAAGATGTATATAGGGATTAGACAATTGCGCAGTATCCGTTTTAAGATGTGCGGGAATGCAACTCTGTAAAGGGTCTACCATACACGGGTCTAAATTATACCATGCAAGTTTGGCTCTGTTTTTACCGTATTTTACATCATTGACAAGTGTGGCTTCAGGGAAAAGGATATTGCCGAATTTGTCTTTAGCTTCTTGCGGTGTGCTAGCCAAGCTCCAACTTGTCACCGGAAATTTAAGATCATAACCACTGCGAGTTCCTTCAAAGTCATCGATATATACATTGGCTTCGCCATTTTGGTCATTGATAAATCGACTATGGCCTGGAATAATTTTTGCAGCCTCTGCGCTAGCGACAATCATCGATGGAGACGATGTCGATACGATAGGAAGGCGGTCTATGAGTCGAGTAAGTCGGGGTAAATCCTTCTGGAAATTACCATCTAAACCCAATACGGTGTTCTTAATTGGGTCTTCGCCAAAGGTGACCTTATTAAAATACGGTCGTTCTGACAAGCGCAACATCGTACCTCCAATATTGATATTATTATTTACGAAGTAATCAAATCGTGTGCCGACAAAATTTTGCTGCATAGCCCCAAAATTGGCATTGTTCTCATAGGTGACATTGATAGGAATACCCGAACTGAGTAGGCCTGCATTGATAATTCGTAACTTGCCGATACCATAGTCAATGGTATAATCTTGATTTTCAACCAAACGCTGACCGCCCGCATTTACCGTCACGGAACCCTGAGGTATATTGAATCCTCCGAGATAGATTTCAGATGAATTGGCTGATTTGAATGTGCCTTTTAATAGGAATCGGTTGAATTGTGGAAACTGAATGGCAATGTTTTTGGTTGAATCATAGAGCAAGCGATAAAGATATTTTTTCTCCAATTGAGTATTGCCACCCAATACAGGTTTTAAATCTTCACCGAAAGGTTCTAGCACAGGGAAAATAATTTTTCCCATCATTGAATTCACAGTGATCCCTTCGATATAATCAAATCGACCATCCGTTTGAGGATCGCCCTGATTATTAAGTCGATCGAGATTCAACAGGCTGATTAATGGAATACCCGCTTTTGGGCCTTCAGGAAGATAGCGTTTTTCTCCGCCGCCTGGATCCAAATAAAAGATATTCAAGATAAATTCATCCTGACTGATGCCGCTTCCGCCTAATGAATAGACGTTCTTCATCATCAAATCCCACAGCGGTACTGTTGGGTCAGGTGATGTAGACTTAAGCATTTTTAAATAAAGCACTTTTGGATTTGTACTATCAGGTGGAAGTGTGGCAGCAAATTCACCAACCTGAGAAACTCTTCCATTATTTGTGTATTCATAAGCCACGCCCAATACATCATCAGGTTGCAATTGAATATTGACAGAAATAAAACCAAGTTGTGGATTGAATGAGAATTCTGATGGATTTAATTTACGTGCAAATGTTTTTTCAAAATCTACACGTCCACGCAGACCAAGGCTCTGTAACGAATTAACGACTGTGCCAATACCTCTTGCTCCCGGTGATTGAAGTATTTGTGTATATAAGCTATTGGCATTGTTATCACATTGTCCGTCTTTGCCTTTATAAAAATCAGTACGATAAGGTTTGCCTTCACCTAAATCCATTAAGGCCACAACATCTCTCGCATTTTCGGTAGATCCGTTTCGGTTGGTTACCCAAACTTCCACTTTATTGATATTGTTCAATGATTGGATAATAGGAAAATTCTGCAACGCATTATTGTAGTTATCACGGAAATTATGCCCTAATAAAAAATACCTAAAGTCATCATATTGATCACACGGAATCGAGAAGGTTTGTGTTTGAGCGCCGCCTTTTACTGAGAAACTTTCTTTTTTAGATCGTTGTTGTGAAATCACTGAATTAACCATCAGTCGACCGAATTGCAACTGTGTTTTTAAACCGAACAACGACTGCACGCCTTGAATCAGCGATGTCTTCAATGGGAAACTGATATATCCGGCTTCAATCTTCTTAATGATATCATCATCTTTGCCTGCATATTCTAACTTCAACTGATTTTCGAAATCAAACGTAGCCTTCGTATTATAGTTGAAATTCATTTTCATCTTCTCGCCGATTTTGGCCATCAGATTGATATTCATATTCATGTCAAAATCGAAGATGCCATATTTTTGGGCACTTTGAACAAGCGTTGGGTTCTTGACATTCTGCCAATTGCCCCCGAAAAATAAATCTACATTTCCTTGTGGCTTCACTTCAATTGTACTGCCTCCAAATATTCTGTCGACAAGCGCATTCCCTAAATTTACTTTTGGCACCACGCCACCTTTCTTCGTAAGCTGAGTAATGGTGCTTGCTCTGCGTTTAAAATAAGCTTCTTCATCTTTGCCCGACTGGTATTTCATGAACTCATCAAACGACATATAGGTTGATGGTCTGTAATACGAATCGCCTACTTTTTCTTCAATAGTATATTCTTTGTTCGTTGGGTCGAATTCAACTTTTGTTTTAAGATTCGATGGGTCTTTTAAGTCGAAGGTTGCATTGGGATCTTCGTTGAACTTATCTGCACGACGATCTTCAATTGGATAACGAAGACTATCTTTTTTTATCTCTGGCGTATCAACCGAAGGCACTTCATAATTCTCATAATGAAAAGGACTTGCCGTACTTGCAATCAACCCGATACACGTGGCTGAAGAAATGAGAACAAATTGTAGGGTATGTCTTAGTATATGATTCAAGTTCGGTTATATATTTTTCAAGGTAAGTTTTATCAGGTCTTCCAAGCATAAGCCTGCTTCTTGTTTTAGGCTTTTTTGAATAGCAACAAATGCTGCATTGCGGGCTATACCCAAACTTACCAAGGCATTTAACGCATCATTCTCTAAATTATTGTGTGGCGATGTGTCCAAATTTACTTCTCCTTTTGTTTTCAGCAGTTTGTCTTTTAACTCCAATATTAGACGTTTGGCTGATTTGGGACCTATCCCTTTAATTCGTCCTAATGCCACTTCATTATCGGTACGAATGGCGTTACTGATTTCGTCCGGCTTCATACTCGATAACATCATTCTAGCGGTAGATGTGCCAACACCGCTTACTGAGATCAATAAAAGAAATAGATTACGCTCTTCTTCGTCAAAAAAACCATAGAGCGAATGACCATCTTCCTTGATATGCAAATAGGTCAGTAAGCGACCTTTTTCAAGTGATTGGATTTTTGAATAGGTATGCAAACTAATATTAACTTCATAGCCTATACCATTCACTTCCATCCATACATACGCCGGATTTTTTGTTACATAATTACCATTCAGGAATACTATCATAGTGAGGGAACAAATATAGTATTTTTTATGATTTGAGTTCGAAAATTATCCGTGTGAAATGAACATCTCCGATGCCACATGGAAGTATCAATGGATAGCCTTTTCTTCTTCCCAACATTCAAAATAATTATGCCATTGAAGCGGATACTTTTTAATCATACCTTCTACCTTTCTGGTATAGTCGTCGACCACCTCAGGTATGCCTGCCCGTCCTCTTGGATATATTTTTCCGGGGCTTGCATAAAAATGATAATGCTTGAGTCCTTCCTTCATGGCAAATACAAAAGAAACCGCGTGGTACCTAATACAAAGGGGCCTATCGGAAACAACGCCTTCTCGCCCAATAAAGTCGCCTCAATTGTTTTATTGCCTTCTATATAGCGGTCGGCATGAATGCACACAAATTCATTTCGTTGCAAGGCTGCACTGATTTGATAAATATGCGAAATATCTTCTTTTATGACGATTACATTGAAACTTCGTTCAATGACACGTTCAAGATAATCCTTGATTTTCTCGTGTTCGCCATCAAACATAACAATAGTAATTTTCGAGTTTGTGCGCTTAAGTAAATGTCCAGCAGCTTCCCAATTACCAAGATGGGCACTAATCAGTAAAGCGCCTTTTCCTTGTCTTGCCATTTCATCTAAATTGTCAACTCCATCGTGATTGACGGTAAATGGCGAGGGGACTCCACTCATTAGTAGCACTTTGTCGATGATTGAACGCCCTAAGTAATTAAAATTCTGATAGATCGCTAAGCGTGTATGGAGGAAGGAATAACCGAGTCGTTTTTGAAAATAATAACGCAATGTTTTACCTGCCTTGCCAGGGAATAAGAAATAATAGATGGTAACAAGCCTGAGTAATGCGTAAGCAGGTAAAAAATAGATTTCTACAAAATGATTGTTGATGTATTCGACCGCTGGATAATTTTCGTTCATGTTTGCAATTCTTCCGTGTACGTAAATTGCCTTTTCAAATAGTGGCGATAAATAGATTTATTTTAGAACAAATACCTACTTTTACAGCCTTATGCAAATACAGGTATTAAAATCAAAGATTCACAGAGCAACCGTAACGCAGGCAGACCTGAATTATATCGGAAGTGTGACAATTGATCAAAAATTAATGGAAGCTGCTAACCTGATTGAAAATGAAAAGGTGCAAATTGTGAATACCAATAATGGTGAGCGACTCGAAACATATGTCATTAAAGGAAAGCGAGGTAGTGGTACAATTTGTTTAAACGGACCGGCTGCTCGAAAAGTTGAGCCAGGTGACATCATAAACATCGTGTCGTATGCGTTGATGGATTTTGAACAAGCCAAAAAATTCAAGCCTACTATTATCTTTCCATCAGAGAAAAATAAACTTTAATCAACATAGCGAATGTCAAAAAAAATCATCAGCCTCATTACATATCTACTTACGTTCGGGTTGTGTGCTTTTCTGATTTGGTTATCGTTGAAGGATTTAACGCATGAGGATATCGAGAAAATAAAGTTCTCAATTAGTAAGTCTAATTATATACTGATTATTCCTATCGTAGCCATGGGTTTGCTCAGTCATTGGAGTCGAGCTGTTCGTTGGAAATATCTGATGGAGCCACTAGATATGTTCCCATCTACTCGAAATACGTTCTTTGCCGTCATGATTGGCTATCTTGCCAATATGTTTTTGCCTCGTTTTGGTGAGGTCATCAAATGCACCATTCTTTCGAGGTATGAAAAAATCCCTGCCGATAAATTGGTTGGGACTATCATTACAGAAAGAGCCTTTGATATTATTTGTCTCTTACTCATCTTTTTGATTACCATCTTGGTGCAGGTTGATTTGGCTGGTGATTACCTAGCATCATTAATAGCGAAATATAATGCAGTCAAAGGTGGTGATACAAATCATATTGCACTGATTGTTTTTGGATCGTTGATGTTATTGTTTCTTTTGTTCCGAAAGAAAATTGGTCAATTGACATTCATGATAAAACTGCGTGAAATATTCCAGAATATCCTCAAAGGGGTTCTCAGCTTCAGGAATATGAAAAACAAGAAAGGTTTTATCTTTCACACCTTACTGATTTGGTCGCTCTATCTTGGAATGATATTGCTTGGATTTCAAAGTATACAAGAAACTAGTATGCTTGGTTATAAAACAGGCCTATCCGTGCTTTCCTTCGGTAGTCTTGGTATGATAGCCACACCTGGTGGTATGGGCGCTTATACCTTGTTGGTGGATGAAATTGTATCGCTTTACGGTATTGAAAAAGTGATGAGTCTGGCTATCAGTTGGATCATTTGGCTGGTACCCACCATTATTATATTACTTGGTGGAAGTGTTTCGTTATTACTGCTTCCATTTTTAAACAATAGAAAAAAAAATGCTCTCTAAATTAGAAATTATACAGAAGAAAATATATCAGATCGATGAGTTAACACGATTGGTTAATCAATGGAAGATGTTATCCAAAAAAGTGGTCTTCACTAATGGATGCTTTGATATTATGCATCGCGGTCATAACACATATTTATTGCAGGCGGCTGAATTAGGTAATCGGCTGATTGTGGGTCTTAATTCTGATGCGTCTGTGCAAAATCTTAAAGGGACTAAGCGACCTGTTGTTGATCAATATTCACGCGCCCTTAATTTGGCAATGCATACCTATATTGATGCCGTTATTTTGTTTGATGAGGAAACCCCGCTTCATTTAATTGAAACGCTAAAACCTGATGTGCTTGTCAAAGGAGGCGATTATAGCTTGGATACCATTGTGGGTGCACAAACTGTTTTAGATGCTGGCGGTCAGGTCGAAATTATTCCTTTTCTTCCTGGCTATTCCACCACTGCAATCATTGAGAAATTGATCGGATAGCATTCAGGAAATCGAACTGTGTATTTTTCTTGTATCGTTTTTATCAATGGAAAAAGATATACCCGATGATAATGGCGGCGATGACTCCGATAAAGTCAGCCATCAAACCAGCCCACACAGCATAGCGTATTTTTTTGATACCCACTGATCCAAAATACAAGGCAATGATATAAAAAGTGGTGTCTGCGCTTCCCTGAAAAATACTGGCCATTTTGCCTACAAACGAATCGGGGCCCAATGCAGGATTACTGTAAATATCCAATAATAATCCTCTAGCACCGCTTCCGCTGAAAGGTTTCATGATGGCCACAGGCAAGGCATCTACAAAGTCGGTATTCACACCTATTCGAGCAATGATGAATTTCATCGCATCTACGACATACGTAAGGGCTCCGCTATCTCTGAATACTCGTATCGCAACTAACATGGCCACTAAATAAGGAAGTATTTTCAACACAACATCAAACCCTTCTTTTGCCCCATCGATAAACGAATCAAATACATTTATTTTTTTCCATAATCCACCAATAATAATCGCGACAATGATTCCGAGCAATATCAAATTGCCTGATACTTTTGATACGATTTCTTTACTGTCATTGGGTAAATGTTGAATCACGATTAAGATGCCGATGACAAGGAGTAGCATACTTCCTATCCATCCCAATAATACAGCATCAAACTTCAAGCGCTGTTTAATACCGACAATCACCACACTAGCGATTGTTGCAATAACGGTCGCTAATACACAAGGGACAAATATGGATGCCGGTTCAGTTGATTTGATGGTAGAAGCCACCCGATAACCGATGATAGAAAGTGGTATTAATGTCAACCCAGATGTGTGCATCACCAAAAACATAATTTGCGAGTTGGTGGCCGTTCCCTTCTCTGGATTCAATTCTTCTAAACTTTTCATTGCTTTTAATCCAAATGGGGTAGCTGCATTATCGAGTCCTAACATATTCGCACTGAAGTTCATCACCATCTCACCCATGGCAGGGTGCTTGTCGGGAATCTCTGGAAAGAGGCGCTTTAAAAATGGGTTTAGGAGCCTAGCTAAGAAGTTGATAGCACCTGCTTTTTCGGCAATTTTCATAATACCTAAAAAGAAAATCATGGTGCCAGCTAACGGCAAACCTACGCTTACGACAGAGTCTTTGGCGGCAGTAAAAATACCTTCCACCATTGTATTGAATATTTCGGTATCACCCAATATAATCAGCTTTGCCAACGCAATTAAGAATCCGACAAGAAAGAAAAATATCCAGACATAATTTAATACCATGTAGTAGGTTTTATGATGTAATGATAAAAAAAAGAAATGAAAAGCGTTGAGAAACATTTATCTTTTCAATAAAGAGATTGGTTCATCTTGTTAGACAACGTATTTACGCAGAAACTCCTCGGGCTTCAAGACTTCTACTTCGGCGTAATAAAAGTCATCAGTATCATTGGTTATAATACAAGTACATTTAGCTGATAGGGCTGAGTAATATTCAAGTCCATCTTCGAAATCATGAATTTTTTTATTTGAGAGTGCATTAAGCACATCCTTTTTATCATTATCTGAAATAGAAAGTTTTGACGTCAATAATGCAATTTTTTGTTTGGCAAGTTGTGTGCTTACTTTTTTTTGGGCAAAATGAAACGAAATAGCTAGACACATAGGCGAAGTGTATAGTTGAAATCTGCGACTATCGGTTAAGCTTAACAAGCGAGCACAATCTGGATAGGCAGGAAATTCTTTATTCAGGACAGCGACAAGCACATTCGCATCAATAAACAATTTCATTTCTTTCGGTTGTTGAAATAATCATCTTTCATTGCCTTTCGCGAAGTGGCTGATCGTTGATATTCTGTTTCGCCTTCGGATAGTATATTGATCCAATCTGAAATTGGCAATGATT
>CAIRSV010000154.1 GCA_903881265.1 uncultured Bacteroidota bacterium | reverse complement strand
TTGCCAACAGATTGCAAGAGCACAATCAAGGCGAAACACCTTCTATCAAAATTGGTATTCCATGGGTTATCATTTGGAGTCATCCATCTCAAACAAGACAAGAAGCCATGAAACTCGAAAAGAAAATTAAGGCGAGAGGTGCTCAGAGATTCATACAAGACCTTAAGAGGTAGTTCAGCTCGGTAGAATATCACGCTTGAGGCGTGAGGGTCGTGGCGATTCGAGCGCCATCCTCCCGACTACAAAAAACCACATTAGAAATAATGTGGTTTTTTTATTTAGTATAACCATGTCTTCAAATGTATCATACCTATATTCTCTACTCGGAAAAAATACAGAAATATTATACAGGCCAAACAGCTAATCTTGCCAACAGGTTGCAAGAGCATAATCAAGGCGAAACACCTTCTATTAAAATTGGTATTCCATGGATTATCATATGGAGTCATCTATCTGAAACAAGACAAGAAGCCGTAAAACTTGAAAAGAAAATTAAGGCAAGAGGTGCTCAGAGATTCATACAAGACCTTAAGAGGTAGCTCAGCTCAGTTGAATATCACGCCTGAGTGCCGTAGTCAAGGGGTTAAAGCCTTTCCTCCCAACAATGTTGCTGCTAAAATAAAATTGGTTTTAAAAAACAATCCCTACTATGCATGCTCTCTAAATAAATCAGGATTTTTTTTTAAAATATAAACTCCTTCTTTTTTAATATTACTTGCAGGTAATAAAATTAGTACCTTTTCGGAAGTGAAATCAAATGAATTAATCAGGCTGCTATAAAAAGATGGTCGCTTTGTAATCAGACAAAGCGGAAGTCATATGAGTATGAATCACCCTAAAAAAAAGGACAAATCGTTTGTCCTAATCACGGCAGTCATGAGGTAGGTAAAGGGTTGGAGAAAAAAATAAAAAAAGGCGCTGGCATAAAATAAAACGATAGACATGAAAATTGGAATGATTGTAGAACGAACAAAAACCGGATATTCTACCTATGCAGAAAAGTATCCTTTATCTACTGTAGGGTAACTCCCTGATAGAACTGAAAGAAAATATGCTAGAGGCATTGAATCTTCATTTTGAAGCAGAAGGAAAAGTTTTCAATGAAGCTGATTTGAAAATTACATCGGATTTGCCCCAATTTTTTGAATTCTATAAAGTCATTAATGCAAAAGCACTCTCTGAAAGAATTGGAATGAACCAAAGCTTATTGGCACAGTATATTAAAGGAATTAAAAAACCTTCAGCTAATCAAACATTAAAAATTCTTCGTGGCGTTCAACAAATAGGAAATGAACTTGCCTCTATTCAATTTTTATTGTAAGCGTTTCTCCTGATAGTACATTCATCGTATTAAAAGCAAAAAGCCCGGCAACCAACTGTTAGAAGACACACTGACTTCGTATAACTCAGGGTTGCGTATCCATGATTTCTACCATGATATTCTCGGCTTCATCATTGCGCAAACTAAGATGATAACCAGCGACGTTAATCGCAATCGGATCGCCAAGAGGCGCTGTCAATTCCACCGAAATTTCCTCTTCAGGAATGCATCCCATTTCCAATAGCTTGACATACAACTCTGTGTGACCAAAGCTTTTGATGATAGCTTTTTGCTTATAAGGCAGCTCCGTTAACTTTATGATAGTCCCTTTTTTTTCTTGCATGAAATAATGATCAAGGTATGTCTACTTTTTGGAATCAATCACTGATACCAATTGGGCAAAGTTATTCTATTTCACACAACCCATTCCCGTATTTATTTAAATAGCATATTCATTCATAAATCGAACAGAGGCATTCATATCATGATGGATAATTCGATCTTGCTCTAAAAAAGGCACATAGGCTCTATACGCTGCCAACATTTTTTCAAGTGCAGGTGAACTTTGTGAAGGTCTGCGCAACTCAAGCGCCTGACAGGCATTGATCAATTCAATCGCCAATACCATTTCTGTATTTTTGACAACCTCATACAATTTGGTAGCCGCATTAGCACCCATACTGACATGATCTTCTTGTCCATTGCTGCTGACAATACTATCAACACTAGCCGGCGCGCAAAGTTGCTTGTTCTTACTGACAATCGAAGCCGCCGTGTATTGCGCTATCATTAAACCACTATCAAGACCCGCTTTGCGAATCAAGAAAGGTGGAAGACCGCGTTGACCACTGATGAGAAGATACGTTCGTCGTTCAGAAATATTCGCTATTTCGGCCACCGCAATCGCCAAGTAATCAAGATTAATAGCCAACGGCTGACCATGAAAATTACCGCCACTCAAAATCAAGTCATCATCCGGAAATACTAATGGATTATCGGTCACTGAATTAATTTCCTGTGTCACAATTTTTTCGACATGAGCCACCGCATCAACAGTGGCACCGTGCACCTGAGGAATACAACGGAAACTGTATGGATCTTGCACCTGCGACTTAGGCGAGTGCGCAATATCACTTTTGTCAAGCCATTGCAACATATTTTTGGCTACCGCCACCTGACCTTGATGCGCACGCACAGCATGTATTTGCGCGGTGAAAGGCTCCAACGTACAATTAAATCCATCAAACGACATGGCAGCAATCGCATCGGCCCAACGAAGCAGTTTTTTTATTTTCAATAAACTCCACACGGCATAACTGCTCATAAATTGAGTACCATTCAACAACGCCAATCCTTCTTTGCTTTGCAATGAAATAGAGTGCCAAGCAAATAACGAATTGACTTCGCTAGATGCCTGCTTCTGCTGCTTATAATACACATCGCCTTCGCCCAATAAAGGCAAACTCAAGTGTGCCAACGGCGCCAAATCACCACTCGCTCCTAAAGAACCTAACTGATAGATAACAGGCAAAATATCGTGGTTGTAAAAGTCTATCAATCGATTGGTTACGCCAGCACTAACACCACTATGGCCATAAGTGAAATTTTTTATTTTCAACAACAACATAATCTTCACGATCTCAGATGGCACTTCATTTCCTGCGCCACAAGCATGACTCAAGACCAGATTTTTTTGCAGCTGCTCAATATCGTCTTTTGATATTTTGACATCGCACAACGAACCGAAACCAGTATTTATCCCATAATAGATTTTAGTATCGTCTTTCATTTTCTCATCTAGATAATCACGACACTTTTGAATATTAGCCAAGGCTTGATCCTCCAGGGTTAGCGTTTCGGTTAGAATGCGTTCTACTTCGTGTAAACTGAGTGGTTGTGTACCTAATTGATGAGTTGCCATACAATAATTTTGTGTTGTGCTATCAAACAGGAAATACGCTCCCTGCTAATGACTTATTTTTCTGAGACCGAAAGTACCCTTTCATTGGTAGTCAGCATAATTTTAAAGAAAAAAAATGCGCTGACAACTATTCACTCTCCTTGATACAGGTAAAAACAATTCGCCTGTTTCTTTTTTCGTAAGCAAATGGGAGAATTTACAAATTGTCGATTTACCTTAGCAACCCATGTCAAAATCCACGTCCGAAACGCCCTTAATGCAGCAACACAATGCCATCAAGAGTAAATATCCTGATGCCGTCTTGTTGTTTAGAGTCGGTGATTTTTATGAAACCTTTGGACAAGATGCCGTAATCACAGCGAAGGTTCTTGGCATTACACTCACCAAGCGTAATAATGGTAATCCGGATGCATCCGAACTAGCCGGTTTTCCGCATCATTCCCTTGAAACATATCTTCATAAGCTAGTAAAAGCCGGCTATAGGGTAGCGGTTTGCGATCAGCTCGAAGACCCTAAGCAAGCCAAAGGCATTGTGAAGCGTGGCGTTACAGAATTGATTACGCCCGGTACGGCAACGAACGACAAGCTGCTCGATATCAATACCAATAACTTTTTAGCGTCGGTGTATTTCTCTGATGTGACACACGGTATCGCCTTTGTGGATATTTCAACAGGCGAATTTTTTTGCACCGAAGGCAATACCGAATACATCGATAAGCTATTGCAAAGCTTCCGTCCTTCTGAAGTCATTTTTCAAAAACAGAAGAAACGTTTCTTCGAAGAAAATTTTGGAGCACGATATTATACCTATCAACTTGACGAATGGATCTACAGTGATCAATATGCCAACGATACACTACTGCAACATTTTCAAACGATCTCACTGAAAGGGTTTGGTATCGACGATATGCCGTATGCCATCGTGGCTGCGGGCGCTATCCTCCATTACCTGAAAGACACTGAACATCAGCAACTCGGACATATCAATTCGATACAACGTATCACCCGCAACGACTTTTTGTGGATGGATCGATTTACTATACAAAATCTTGAATTGCTTGAGAGCAACCGTGAGAATGGAAATACCTTACTGAAGGTACTCGATAATACAGTGTCGCCAATGGGCTCTCGCATGATCAAACGATGGCTGATGTTTCCATTGCAGGATATTCGCAAAATCGACGAACGCTTCAACACAACCGAATATTTTATTCTCGAACAAGATCTAAAAAATACCTTAACGCATTTAATCAAACAGATCGGCGACATCGAACGCATCGTCGCAAAAATTCCATTGCGAAAAATTGCACCCCGTGAAGTGTTACAACTCGCGAAAGGATTGCAAAGCATTGACGAAGTAAAAGAAAAAACTAGACAGACATCCGACACTTGGACACTGAGGCTTTCAGAGCAACTGAATCCTTGTTCATTGATCAAAGAAAAGATCATGACGACCTTGTTAGAAAACCCACCGGCATTAGCCAATAAGGGCGGACTGATAGCATATGGCATCGATGAAGAACTCGATGACCTCAGAAAAATTTCGAGCAATAGTAAAGAATTTCTCTTACAAATACAACAACGTGAAAGTGAAGTGACCGGTATTCCGTCATTGAAAATTTCGTTCAATAATGTATTCGGTTATTACCTCGAAGTAACGAATACGCACAAACATAAAGTACCCGAAACCTGGATTCGTAAACAAACGCTTGCCAATGCAGAGCGTTATATCACGCCTGAACTTAAAGAGTACGAACAAAAAATACTAGGCGCCGAAGAAAAGATATTGGTGCTGGAAATGAAAATCTATGATGCGCTCTTATTGGAGTTGCAAGAGTATATCACGCCGATTCAATTAAATGCTAACCTTATTGCGCAACTTGATTGTATTACGTGCTTTGCCAATAATGCCGTGCAATATAAATATCGTCGACCAGTCGTCACCGAAGAATACGCCCTGCATATCGAGAATGGCCGACATCCTGTCATTGAACGCAACTTGCCGGTTGGCGAAGAATATGTTGCCAACTCCGTAATGCTCGATAAAGATGAACAACAAATCATCATCATCACAGGTCCGAATATGAGCGGTAAAAGTGCCTTGCTCAGACAAACAGTGCTAATCACATTAATGGCACACGCCGGCAGTTTTGTGCCTGCACAAAAAGCCATCATACCACAAACCGATAAAATATTCACTCGTGTAGGAGCCTCCGATAATTTAAGCGGCGGCGAAAGTACATTTATGGTAGAGATGAATGAAACAGCGAGCATTATCAATAATATCAGTAACCGAAGTCTGATTGTACTCGATGAAATTGGTCGAGGTACAAGCACCTTCGACGGCATCAGCATCGCGTGGAGCATTGCCGAGTTTTTGCATGATCATATACATAAACCATTGACGCTATTTGCAACGCATTATCACGAATTGAATGAGCTTGAAAACAAATTGGGACGCATCAAAAATTATCATGTTACACACAAAGAGGTCGGTAATAAAATTATCTTCTTACGAAAACTAGCCTTAGGCGGAAGTACACATAGCTTTGGTGTGCACGTAGCGCGTATGGCAGGGATGCCGCCTTCGTTAGTGGAACGCGCCAATGAAATTCTGGGTATGTTAGAAGAAAAAAATCTCAATGATAAACTCACCACGCATTTAAAAAAAATACCCACGGCCAATTACCAACTTAATATTTTTGACGGCCTGGCCGAAGACCTAAAACGCATCAAAGAAATTTTAGAACACGTTGATATAAATTCACTAACGCCTGTGGAGGCCTTGATGAAATTAAATGAGTTGAAAGGAATCGTGCGAACCAATGGATAATTTCTCTATCGACATTCATTTTTTATTTGCTGTTCAAACAGACTGGTTTTAAACGAATGCTATGAAAAAAATCCTGTATCCATTGTTCTCTTTGTTGCCCTTCGTTTCGAATGCGCAAACCCCGATTGACAAGCTTCATACTGCTTTCGAAACACTCGAAAAAGAGACATCATACCAACAAGCCGCTATCAGTTTTACCCTCATCGATACTAAAACAGGCAAGGTTCTTTTTGATAAAAATAAAAATAGGGCGCTTGCATCGGCATCCATCCTAAAAACATTCACCACCGC
>CAIRSV010000153.1 GCA_903881265.1 uncultured Bacteroidota bacterium | reverse complement strand
GTGCCACCGATTTCAGTAATGATAATATCATATTCATTTTTAGAAGCCAATAAGGTCATACAACGTTTGATTTCGTCGGTGATATGCGGAATAACCTGCACTGTTTTTCCCAAATAAGCACCTTCTCGTTCCTTATTAATAACCGTCTGATAAATGCGTCCTGTTGTTACATTATTGGCTTGCGATGTGGGTGTGCTTAGAAAACGCTCATAGTGGCCCAAATCTAAATCAGTTTCGGCACCGTCATCCGTTACATAACATTCGCCATGCTCGTAGGGATTCAGTGTGCCTGGATCGATATTAATATACGGATCCATTTTTTGAATAGTAACCTTGAAGCCCCTTGCTTGAAGGAGTTTGGCAAGGGATGCTGCTATAATCCCTTTACCTAATGATGATGTAACACCACCGGTTACAAATATATATTTTGCCATAGCCTAAACGTTTTTGCTTTGACCTTTCGAATGAATAAATTAAAATGGGGAAAAATACAAGAGGTCGGACAAAGGTAAAACAATTTTCCAAAGGCGAAATAACAAATTGAAACGAGTGGAAAGATTGTGTGTTCTTCGATTTGTTAGAACGATTAATCGCTACGATGCAATCTACGAAGTGGTTTGAGTGTGGGATAACGGACGCTTGAAAAAATCACATCGTAAAGTGACTTGTATGATTGCGAAAATAGCCACTGTTCGTCTCGTTCGACATGCGATTGATTGTTGATGTGGGAATGATGATAAGAATAGCATTCTGCGAACTACTTTCTCCTTTTTATTTGCAATTCCCTTACTTTTGCCCAAAAAATATACTCATGTATCCAGCAGAATTAGTCATGCCTATGAAGGCAGAATTGACCGGAAACGGATTTGAAGATTTGTCAACACCTGAACAAGTGGATATTGCATTGCACAAAGCAGGCACAACGCTTTTGGTACTGAATTCAGTATGCGGTTGCAGCGCAGGTACAGCAAGACCAGGCGTTTTAATGGCCGTTCAAAATGCGACTCAAAAGCCAACACAATGTGTTACCACTTTTGCTGGATTCGATACAGATGCGGTTAAACAGGCACGCACCTACCTGATGCCTTATCCGCCATCATCGCCATGTATTGCCATTCTCAAAGACGGACAATTGGTGCATATGATTGAACGTCACATGATCGAAGGTCGCCCAGCTCAAATGATTGCTGCCAATCTAATCGAAGCATTTGAACAATATTGCTAAGACATTGACATCTTTCGTCAGTATGCAGTCCATTTAAAGTCTCTTGACTTCAACGTATCTGTTGATGTCTTTTGATAAAGATGCCCATTTTTTTCTAAACCCTTAAAACGATAGCACTCGTGTACCCCGATATTTATCATTTATTGAAAGACTTGTTTGGTATTGATGTGCCATTTTTAAGTTTACTGAAAACATTTGGTTTCTTAGTGGCAACGGCCTTCTTTGTTGGTGGATATTTGATTTATCTTGAACTCAAACGGAAGGAAGATGATGGCATCGTTGGTTATACAATTGATGAAATTACAACAGGCAAGCCAATAGGTATTCAAGATTATATCGTGTCTGGTGTCATTGGTTTTATGGTAGGGTATAAGCTAGTTGGCATGTTTATGCATTGGAAAGAAGCATCTCCTGATCCACTAAGTTTTGTATTCTCAAAAACAGGTAGCCTACTTCCTGGTATTTTGGTGGCGATTGCTGCGATTGCGTTTAAATACTATGAGAACAAGCAAGAAGTGGCGAAAGGGCTGATAACTAAAAAAGTTAAGACCTTCCCTCATATCAAGGTGGGTGATATATGCGTCATAGCGGCTGTTGGAGGTTTTGCAGGAGCCAAAATTTTTAATGCACTCGAAACGTGGGATAATTTTATAGCAGATCCTCTTGGTAGTTTATTGTCAAGCAGCGGGCTTACGTTTTATGGCGGATTAATAGTAGCCACATTCGCGTTGTGGTATTACGCTCGTCGAATTAAACTCGACTTCAGGCATCTTTGTGATGCTGCTGCTCCGGCCTTGATCCTTGCCTATGGTATCGGTCGTTTAGGATGTCAGATGAGCGGAGATGGTGATTGGGGTATTTACAATTCGGCCTACATAACAGACAGCACAGGTAAAATGGCGGCGGCGCCTTCCAACAACTTTTCTGATAATACTGCGCCGTACCAAGACTATTTCAAACGTCACGAGAGTGAACAAATAGGCCATATCAATTTTCGCGGGCCTTCTTATTTGCCAATGTGGTTGTTTGCGTATAACTATCCAAACAATGTCAATAATGTCGGTGTTCAATTAAAAAACTGTGCGCAGGATGATGATTATTGTTCTGTGTTGCCTCAGCCAGTATTTCCCACGCCTGTGTACGAATTTGTGATGAGCGTGCTGATTTTTCTTTTCCTTTGGGCTATTCGAAAAAAGATGCACATTCCACTGAGCATATTTTCGATTTATCTAGTATTGAATGGGATGGAACGTTTTTTGATTGAACAGATTCGCGTGAATTATAAATACGATTGGGGATTTATTCAACCCACACAAGCTGAAATTCTGGCTGTTGTCATTTCGCTTTGCGGTCTTTTCTTGTTTTTGTTTCGCCATGCGATTGATCGACTTAATACGAAGCGAACAGACAGTGCAGTATTGACAGCTGAGGAATAGGAGCGTATCCTTGTCACATTCAACTTCCTGATTTTTATTTATTCGCTAGTATTTTAAATGGGTAGTTGATCTATTTTTTACTACATCTGCAAAATGAAATTGGTTGTTGATACAAATATGATGTGGCTTTATATGAAAATTGGTATTTTCGCTTTCCAATAAAAACAAGAGCATGAGCACCACCGACAATACAATACTAGGATTGAAACTACCTTCTGATCCACGTTGGGTTGATTTGGCGAGTATGTCACTTGAAGAAATCTTGACCGATCATGCGTACTGCGAACAAAAGGCTGCTAGTCATTGTATAAGCCTCATTCAGAAATATCCTGAATACACTAAATTGGTTGATGAACTGGCCCCAATTGTCACGGAAGAATGGGGGCATTTCAGAATGGTGCTTTCAGAAATTAATAAACGAAATTTAAAACTAGGTCCGCAGCGTAAAGATGATTATGTCAATGCGTTGAATCAGCTTGAAACAAAAGGCGGTCGCCCCGAACATAGATTTATGGATCGCCTGTTGATATTTGGATTGATTGAAGCGCGCAGTTGTGAACGATTTAGGTTGCTTAGCGAAGGTCTTGAAGATCCTTATATGAAAGAATTCTATCGAAAGTTTATGGTGTCAGAAGCAGGGCACTATCGTCTATTTCTTGATCTTGCCAGAGAATACTGCGATGAAGAAAAGGTCAATGCAAGATGGAAAGAACTTCTTGTTCATGAAAAGGAGATTCTTGAAAATATGCAAGTAAGAGGTGATAGGATACATTAAAGGTCTACGTGTATGTGCTTTTTATTAGTTTGTAATGGCACTGCATCTATCTTAAAAAAGTAAACACTTCATGTGTCAATAGGCTGTATCGCAAATGGTTTAAATTTTTCTGATTACTTTTGCGCCATGAATCCGAACAGACATTTAATGACGCTTGACGAATTTACATTCTTTCAAACCAAGCAATTCAAAAACTCAACTGGCGAACTTTCAACACTGCTGCGAGATATTGGTCTTGCCTGTAAACTCATTAATAAACAAGTAAATAAAGCCGGACTGACTGAAATTCTTGGCGCTCATGGTGCCGTCAATGTGCAGGGTGAGGAGCAAATGAAACTCGATGTGTTTGCCAATGAAGTGATGATTTCTGTCTTGAGAAATAGTGCCGATTGCGCAGGGATAGCCTCGGAAGAAAATGATGATATTGTTGTGTTTGAGGATGAGCATTCGCTTAACTCAAAATATGTGGTGATGTTTGATCCATTAGATGGTTCGTCAAACATTGATGTGAATGCTTCCATTGGAACGATTTTCTGTATTTATAAACGTATCAGCGAATTAGGCAAGCCATGCAATGTCGATGATTTTCTTCAGAAAGGAAGGAATATCATGGCGTCGGGTTATGTGATATATGGGTCAAGCACCATGATGGTTTATGCAACACGCTTGGGTGTTAATGGCTTTACGTTGGAACAGAGTATAGGTGAATTCTGTCTGTCACACAAGGATATGCAATGCCCGGTCGATGGTAAAATTTATTCGATCAATCAGGGGAATACAAGCAAACTCAATGAGGGATTGAAGTCGTATCTTGATTTTTGTATGACAGACGATAAGGCTACCCGTCGACCTTATTCGCACAGATATATTGGAAGTATGGTAGCTGATCTGCATCGTACACTTATTAAAGGCGGCATCTTTATGTATCCAGCAGATAGAAGTAATCCAAACGGAAAATTACGTCTGCTGTACGAATGTAATCCTATGAGTCATATCATTGAAATGGCAGGTGGCATAGGTACTTCGGGCACTGAAAATATTTTGGATATGCAACCAACAGAGTTACATCAACGTGTGCCGATTTTTATTGGTTCGAAAAATATGGTTGAACAAGCCATTGCATTGATTTACAAATAAATCGCAGCGCGCTTCACCAAAGGGCAGTCATGCATTCATAGAATCGGTTGAGGTCAACCATGACCTTAAAGCACAGTGAGCTCTCTGAAAATATCTTCAAGTGTTTTGTTGGGATGTTGATTTTGTAAACCGATGAGGGTGTCATCCGCTACGATTTTCCCTTTATTGATGATGATCACACGATCGCACATAGCTTCTACTTCCTGCATGATATGTGTGGAAAGGATGATTGTTTTTTCTTTACCAAATTTTTTGATCAGGTCTCGAATTTCAATAATCTGATTAGGGTCAAGACCCGAAGTTGGTTCATCGAGAATTAATACTTCCGGATTGTGCAACATGGCTTGGGCAATGCCAACTCGTTGTTTGTATCCTTTCGACAGCGCGCCAATTTTCTTCTTCTCTTCTACTTTCAACCCGGTATGTTCAATGATGTCGTTGATTTTCTTTTCAGCGTCGGCCACGTGATGTACGCTAGCCAAAAATGAAAGATATTCTTTGACATACATCTCCATATATAATGGATTTGATTCTGGTAGGTAACCAATGCGACGTTGGGTGTTCAATACATTCGTCGCCACTTCATCGTCACATACAAACGCCTTTCCTGCGGTCACAGGAATATAGCCGGTAATCATTTTCATAGTGGTTGATTTGCCTGCACCATTGGGCCCTAAGAAGCCAACTATTTCACCTTTTTTAATTGTGAATGAGATGGCGTCAACAACTGTTTGTTCGCCATAGACCTTGGTTAAATTTTCAACACGTACGGACATACTTAATTTTTAGTGGCGCAAATTTCGTATTTTATTTTCAGGTATAAGCAGATTTTTTATCAAACTGAGTATTCGTGTACTTTTGTTTTGCACATTACTGAATGTTTAAAACTATTTGCAACATTTAGAATGCAACGGTAGAAAAGAATCTATTTTCGGAACCAATTAAGTTGAAATGAACGTATTGATATGAAGGAAACGAAGGAATTAAAAGCACTCTTGCATTTACTCGA
This sequence comes from uncultured Bacteroidota bacterium, assembly GCA_903881265.1. Taxonomy (GTDB): domain Bacteria; phylum Bacteroidota; class Bacteroidia; order Chitinophagales; family Chitinophagaceae; genus OLB11. The sequence continues at coordinate 7,679 of CAIRSV010000153.1, read as the reverse complement.
TGATCCAGATAGGGAAGTGTTCGAAACCGTTTCGGATAAGATTATTCATTACGGTAAAGAGGTGATTCCAAGGCTTGAATATCTGTTGGAAACTACCGCTGATGGTAGTGTGCAAGAAAGAATAGAAGCAATTATTCATAAAGTAAATTTCAATGATGTCTTCGTTAACTACGAGAAATGGAATCTCGCCGAAAAGCCAGGATTGCTTAACGGAGCCCTTGTGCTAGCCAATTACAGACATTCGCAGATTGATGAAGAAATGATTCGTAAGACCATCAAAAGCATCTATCAAAGCTGTTGGCTCGAACTGAATAATTACCTAACGCCACTTGAGCAAATCAATATCATCAATAGTATCTTCTATAATATGTACAAGTTTAAAGGACTTGAACTCGAAGAGAACAAGCCAGCACATTATTACTTGAACGATGTGGTGGAATCTCGTAAAGGAAATAATTATTCGCTGGGATTGTTGTATCAGATCATCTGCGAAATGCTCGACATTCCGGTGTATGCCATACAGCTTCCCAAACAATATATTCTTGCGTATTACGATACGATGTATGATTTTTTTAATAAGGAAAAGAAACCTATTTATAAAATTCAATTCTTTATCGATCCGAACAACGGGATGATTTACACCCAACATGATGTGAATCTTTTCATCAGTAAATATAAAATTCAAACCGATGAAAAAACCTTTCTTGCCTTGTCGCACAAAGCGATTATTCATAAGCACATAAGCGCATTGATTCAGGTATATCAATTACTGCACGAAGAAGATAAAGTGAATGAATTAAAGTTAATGGAATCGCTTTATACAGGCGATTGATTAGACGTAACGCTTTATAACCCGCAATGTATGCGTTCTCTTGCCGCTTTGACGGCTAATGATACCTTCATGGTCAATTAGGTCAACAACAACCTTGCCTGCTTTTTCTGATGCATGAATAATTTCATTCGCATTCAACATGACCCCTACATGCGAAATCAATCCGTCGGTGTTTTCGAAAAAGGCGAGGTCGCCAATGCGGGCGTCTTGTATAAAATCAAGTACTTCGCCTTGTTTGAATTGTTCAGCAGCAAAACTTGTGAGTGGTATAGCATAAAAGCGAAAGAACACCTGACTTAATCCAGAGCAGTCGATGCCATAGGTTGTAATACCGCCCCACATATAAGGCGCTTCTAGAAAATGAAACAAGATGTTTCGCATGGTGTTTTCATCTCGTTCAATCGTTTGCAACGCAACAAGTCCATTTGTTTCATTGGCTTGCTCGTCATGAAATGTACCCAAAATATGTTGTTCGAATGATAGGTTTTCTTGTACAAACGAAATGGATAATGTGTTGGTATTATATGCGTCTTCATTTATTTCGACAAACTGCGACTTTAAAGCCCAACCTTCTGTGCCATTGAATTTATTTTTGATGAATAGCCAGATGTCGTTTTCCTCAAGAAGCTCCACTTTGTCGTTGCGCCATAATTGCGTTCGTAATTCGCTTTTGTGTGATGGCGCCGACATGAGGTTAGCCAAACTTACCGCGCAATGCATCTTTTTATTCATACAAACGCAAACTTACATGTTTCGATTAGAAATACTTAACAAATAATAGCTCAAATACTTTCGAATTTAAATGGCGGAGGGCTCTACTTTTACTACTTTCGACGCACGAATTGTGGGCACTATACTTAAGAATCATACTGACGACGAACTGCTGCAAATTTACCGCGCTAAAAAAAGTGCGGATGTGATTACTATCCTTTTTAACCGCTATTATCATCTCATCTATGGTGTTTGTATGAAGTATCTAAAAAATACAGAGAATGCAAAAGATGCAACCATGCAGATTTTTGAGAAATTAATGGATGATATCCCTAAACATGACATTCAGTTTTTCAAGGCGTGGCTTTATCGTGTGGCGCAAAATTTTTGTCTGATGCAACTACGAAGTCGCAAATACAATACGGTGTCATTCGATCTTATTGAGGAACGAATTGTGGAATATGACGAACAACTGCATCCGGCAATCGCAAAAGAACAATTGCTGACTCAAATGGAACAAGCAATAACCGAACTAAACGAAGACCAACGGAAATGTGTCGAATTATTTTATCTAGAAAAAAAGACCTATGTCGAGATAATGCAACTGACAGGTTATAACTTTATGCAGGTTAAAAGTAATATTCAAAACGGAAAACGAAATCTTAAAATTAAAATGACAGCAGCAGGCGATGAGTAACTATTCCAACATATGGACACCAAGCAGCTGTATCAGTCAAAGTCAGCTGTTGAATTATATCCGTCAAAATCTTGACCGTGATGAAGTGTATCTTGTTGAAAGCCATCTCAACGATTGCCCGATTTGTTCAGATGCCATCGATAGTTTAATGGAAGCAGATATTCAGGTCACTGAGCAGAGTTTGACTGATATTCAGTCTGACATTGAACAACGAATTCTTGATCGTCACCCTGTAACGAAAAGTACGCCGATTGTACGCATGCCATTCATCGAAACTGAACAACACAAGCCGGTTATTGTTATCAAGTCAACGAATAGGTATCGATGGATGGTCGCAGCTAGTATTTTATTATTCATGGGTCTAGGTGGATATTCCATCTATTCATTTATCAAATCACAAGATCATCAACTTGCTCATCAAACGACGGCAGGTAATTTGAAACCGGTCGACTATCATAAACCCATTGACACAGACGCGAATGAGATCAGACAGATTAAAAGTAAATCACCCGTAAATCAACCTGATGTCGTGGCTTCAACGCCCGTCTCAACGCATCAAGAACCTTCATTCAAGAGCATACCTATCGAGCCGCAATCGCCGCCCGCTCGTGCAGAACAGTCTGCCAATCAAGACGTCGCCAAGCGTGAATCAGTCGCTACTGCCAATGATGTTGCGATTCAATCACCCTCGAATACAAGGCAATCGCGTGATGAACAGGAACAAATGGCAGCTCCTATAAGTCAGGCAAATGATTATATGGAAGACAAAAAGGCGGTTGAGCCATACAAGGAAGCACTCGTTAAAAAAAGTAGTTCCGTTGGTTTAAGCAATTCAAAACCTGCTGCCTTTAATCAACGTAGTAATCAATTGACTTATCCGCATCAATCGAATAATGCCAATCAGGATAATTCCTATCAGCTTGCTGAAACCAATGAAGCAAAAAAATCCAAGGCATCGAAGGATACAAAACAACAGCAAGATAATTATGAGATCGCCTTGCAATACGTCAATGCCGGAGACTACAAGAACAGCATTCCTTACTTTGAAAAAGCGTTGAAAAATAGACAAGGAAATGCTAAGGAAGATATTCAGTTTCAATTGGCTCAAGCCTATCTCAACGCTAGAATGAATCGTAAAGCTGAAAGATTGTTTGAAACCTTGGCTGCCGGAATCAAATACAAAGCACAATCAGAAGAAAAACTGCGGAGTATAAGCAAGTAAGATTTCACTATCGTAGCGTGTCTATTTTATTGGTAACATCAAATGGTTATCGTTGGTCGTAACGCCATTCGTGATCTCCCGATAATTAACGTTAACTGATTTCAGTGCCTTGCCTATTTGCGATAGCATCGTATTGTGCTTGCTTGGTCTCCCGATAAAAAGGAACGAATCGTCTGTGTAGCGTGCGGCGCATCTTTGTTACACTAGTCACGCGCTCGATTTTTTTATGGAGCGTAAGACCTATTCGTTTGAATGATACTTTGTATTGAAATAATGAATTGAAATAAATGCTGCGTGAAGATTTGTTGTAGTTTAGCACAAAATTTAAAACATGAAACTTAGTTATGTAGTACTTTTCTCAGGCATGGCCCTCTTAGGTGCGTGCAAGAATAAAGAATCTGGGTCGAGCAAAAGTGCCGGCACAACCGACGATGTAGTAAGCTCGCATATCGACACGACTGTGCATCCCGGAGACGATTTTTTCGAATACGCCAACGGCGGATGGTTAAAAAATAATCCAATCCCTCAAAGCGAAAGTGGGTGGGGGATTTTCAATTTAGTGGCAGATGAAAATTATGCCCAAATTAAAAAAATAAGTGAAGATGCGAGTGCCGCCAAAAGCGCAAAGGGAACTCCGCAGCAACAAATTGGCGATTTCTTTTATTGCGGGATGGATTCTGCCTCAGTGGAGAAAAATGGCATCAGTCCATTGAATGAACTGCTTGCTAAAATTGAAGCCATTAAATCAAAATCCGATTTGGTGAATATGCTTACCGAGTTGCAGCTATGCGGCGTGAATCCTGCGTATTCGATCGGTGTTGGTCAGGATATGAAATTAAGTGATCAGAACAGTGTATACCTTAGTCAAGGCGGTTTGGGTATGCCTGATCGGGATTATTATTTCAATATGGATACACGCACGCAACATATTCGTGCCGAATATCTATCGCATATAACAACGATGCTTACATTGGTTGATAAGGATAGTATCAAGGCAAAGACACAGAGCAATAATGTATTAAAACTCGAAACGAGTCTTGCTTCGGCCCATAAGAAGCTCGAAGACTTGCGCGACCCCTACGCCAACTATCATAAAATGAGCATTGTTCAAGTAAATGCACTCACATCTGCCATCAACTGGAAAGAGGCCTTCGCGAAAATGAATATCAAGAGTGATAGTGTCATCGTTGGGCAGCCTGCGTTCTATACCAAACTCAATGCATTGATCAATAGCGAGCCTGTCGATAACTGGAAAGCCTATCTCAGATGGCAACTAGTTTCATCTTATGCGCCCTATTTGAGCTCGGCCTTTGATAAAGCGAATTTTAATTTCTATTATAAGACACTGAATGGATCTAAAGAGCAACGCCCTCGTTGGAAGCGTGTATTGGATGCCCAAGAGAATGCTATTGGTGAAGCTCTCGGTCAATTATTTGTGAAAGAATATTTTCCTGAAAAAACAAAGAAACGCTATGACAATCTCGTAGAGCAAATTGTTATCAGCTATCGCGAACATATTCAGAAACTTGATTGGATGAGCGACAGCACGAAAGTAAAAGCTATCGTCAAACTGAATGCCATTACCAAGAAAGTTGGCTATCCGTCAACGTGGAAAGATTACTCAAGGATGGATATTGGCAAGGAATCGTATTGCAAGAATGTGATAGAATCTAGAAAATGGCACTTTAATTATGAAGCAGAAAAACTCAATAAGCCGGTCGACCGCACCGAGTGGTCAATGACACCGCAAACCTATAATGCGTATTATAATCCTTCTAATAATGAAATTGTGTTACCAGCAGCCATCTTCACTGCACCAGGGTACAAAGATGAGGACATTGATGATGCAGTGATCTATGGTTATGTCGGAGCCTCTACGATTGGACACGAATTGACGCATGGTTTTGATGATGAAGGTCGTCAGTTTGATGAAAAAGGAAACCTTAAAAATTGGTGGAGCAAAGAAGATGCTGCCAAGTTTAAAGCCAAAGCTGATTTGCTAGTCGATCAGTTCAATAAGTTTGTGGTACTCGACAGTCTGCATCCAAATGGTAGAGCCTCCTTGGGTGAAAATATCGCTGATTTGGGCGGTATCGTTATAGCACTTGACGCGTTCAAAAAGACGGCTCAATATAAGGAAGGGAAAAGCATACACGGACTTACACCGTTGCAGCGTTATTTTATGGGGTATGCCTATGGATGGATGCAAACCCGCACGCCTGAGAAATTGGCTTCACAGCTGATGACTGATGTCCACGCACCCATCTTTCTTCGTGTGAATGGTCCAATGAGTAACTGCGATGAATGGTATCGCGTATTTAATGTGAGCCCTTCAAATAAATTATACCGTGATAGTATGAGCCGGGTTAGAATCTGGTAAATAAATAATCGTACATAGCATTAAATAGGCGATGAGATTGTAAGGTCTCTTCGCCTTTTTTTTTATGCAATTGGCAGGCTAATTAGCACCTTTGATTTATTCGTTCAGCACCTTCTTCCATTGGTTCAAACTTATTTTTGATAAGCCCGGTGACAAATACTATGAGCCTAACGACGTTGCTATAAAATGAGAAGCCCTTAGGTGAACGCTTCATTCGCTTACCCATGATGAATGCTAACGTATGTTGATAGTGCGCAGCTTGTAAGCCTAATAAACTGTATGCTTACAATACATTCTCACTTTGATGGGGGTATGGCAACCAAAAAAGATATACCAATAAAAATTGCCGGAACAAGTCCGGCAATTTTTATAAGTTATAGATGTGGCTATTTATTATTCAACCACTACTTTTTTCACCATCACCTTGCTATCGGTTGATTTTACTTTTACGAAGTATATGCCTTTCGCAAGCGATTGTGTGTGTATAATTTTAGTATCGCTCATTTCAGACTGATAGACCAATGAACCGACACTGTTGATCATTTCAACCTTGGCTTGTTGCATCTCTGAAGGTAGTTCGATTGTAAATGCACCGGTTGATGGATTTGGATACACCTTTAATCCGTTTTCGTTGTTTTCTGTCAAGCCACTTGGCGAAGTCACTTTATTAATTTTGATCCAATTGTCATTCAAATCAAAAAATACATTACTAGCTCCTTTTACTTTTATACGTGCCCAAGTTGCTGCTACATTTGGTACACCGATAGTTTCAGAGCCATCATTGAGTGTGTTTGCTGCCAACACTAAAGGCCATGTCTTACCGCTATCAATAGAGAGGTAAATAGTGACATTCGACGCAGCCACAGGTGCTGCATTGGTGCCGGCTACGTCCCACGTAATTGTTTGAGTAGAGAATCCAGTCCAAGCTTGTCCAGATGTATTCTGACTAGTCACTCTGAATAAACCTGTGGTTGCTCTTACGTCTAGTTTCGTTGTATCAATGCTTGTATAGAAAGCACCTTGGCCATTATGCATATCGCGCACCGTACATCTGAATTTTAAGATACGAGCAGTATCAGGAAGAATTTCACCTAAATAAGATTCTGTGTTCTTAATGAGTTCTTTGTATTGTGGGAATGTTCGAGTACCTGAAGTTTCCGCACTGAAGCTACGAAAGATAGGCGCGACCTTTGTAGGTGCATTCCAAGCGCCGCCGCTGCCACCGCGATCGTATTCCTCCCAGCAGTAAGTCAGTGGGTCATTATTCGCATCGGTAGCCGTAGCTGTTAATTCAAATGGTGTTTTGTAAGGAATAATAAAGGTCTTACTGATAGATGTAAGCACTGGCGGTGTATTGCCAGACGGCGTGATGGATGCACATGCTTTCACGCTTGTACCTGTCATTTGCTCCAAGCTGCGTATATGATAATAATCATCACTATGTGGTTGGATATCGTCGGTATTGCAAATACCTGCATAACCCATAATGGTAGTAGCACTTCCTATTTCGTATGCACTAGTTGACGATCGGTTGCCACTGCAAGAACCTGATACCGAGTTGAATGTATGTTCGCCGCCGAATTGATGACCCATTTCATGAGCCACATAATCGATATCAAATGGATCACCTACCGGGTTAGAGGAACCCGTAACGCCTTTTGCTTTGTTGTTTGTACTGCATACACAGCCTAATGAGGCTACACCGCCACCGCCTGTGCTGAATACGTGACCAAAATCATAATTAGCTGAACCGATTCGGGCATTGATGGTAGTTTGATTTTGGCCTAACATAGTACTACCACTATTGTTGGTATAAGGGTCGCCTGATCCAGGTAAG
>CAIRSV010000152.1 GCA_903881265.1 uncultured Bacteroidota bacterium | reverse complement strand
CCAGTTTAAGTTTCTGAAACAAGCCAAATTCAAGATAGTCATAATCAATGTCACTCTTGAAGATATCAGGAAATCCTTTCTTCCATTTGACGTAAAGGGTAGGATATTTCGAGCCTAAGATAATTTTCTGACGTGGCTCTCGGATATACATACTGAAGGGCGTGTACTCAAGTGTCACTGACGCGGTGAAGGCATTGTAAGGCGCAAAGACGAGAGGCTCATTATCAAATTTAGTTAAGGTGTCTTTGAGCAAGTAATCGAATTGACGACTGAGTTTTGACGGGTCAAGCGATTGGCGTTCGGCAAACTCAACTTTATTTCGAAGCACTAGTCCGTTTGCGATTTCTAATCCGTGCTCCAATTCGATATGATTCTTGATATAAAAATTACTACGTCTGAATAAATTAATGAAAGCATCGCCAAAAAAAATAATTTCGAATTCCCTACCTACATTGGCGGTGATATAGCCATTTGAAAACGGATTGTATCGATGTGTGATTGCCAACGAGCCCATGATGTCGTGATTGAGGAATCCGTAATTGATATCTCCTTTCAATGAGATAAACTTTTTCGATTCGAAAATTTTGTAATAAGCGGCCCCTAAATTCAATCGTGTGCCATACGGAAGAAATGGCCTGAACATCGAGATGACAGGATAAAAGGAAATGGTGCGCTCTGTTTTTCGTTTGTAATTATCTTGACCGAGAAAAAGAATCTTCAAGGCGGTGATCTTATTGGTCCGATGATCAATCGAATCGAGATAGTGTTGCGAGTGTGTAGCGCGGTACACACTATCACTCTTGATGATGAATTTTACTTCGTTCTCATTGAGCGGTTCTTTTCGCACCGTATTCCAAAACGTAGAATCTTTTTTATAGGCTTCTAACGTAGTTGAACTGATCTCACGATTGAAATACTTTTTAGAAAATTGCGTATCGATTTTGTAATGATCATACACGGCAATAGTTCGGCCAGATGATGTTGAACGACCGCTTTTTGAACGATAAATAAATTCTTGTCTCACAGGAAGATAGGCTTTGTCTTCGACAAAGTCATTCTCTTGTCGTACTTCGAAATAATCATACTCAGGCATATGATATGAAGGGAACGTAAAATTTGATGAGATGATAGCCCAAGAGGTGTCAACAATTTTGACATCACCTTCGATTAATGCATTACCAAGTCGACCCGGTGAAAAATGAATCGTATACATCGTATACTTATCGTTCTTTGAAATATTTTTTGTCTTGTATCTGTAGGCCACTAAGCCACTATAGCTAATAGGCGATAGCATTGGCGTTTCTGACAAGGCTGGAATTTTGATTAGGTTGTTGTACAGGTTAAAGTCGCCGTCTGTGGTGGTCAAAAAAAAGAGTCCGCTTTTTTTGCCGCGAATGTTTACACCAGTTCGTTTTTCTTTGATCTTGTCGGGATATTCAAAATCTACCTGCAGGTAAATTTCCGACATATTCATATCTGGAATTTTGGCATCTAAGGCAGCTTTTGCCGAGTCGGTTAGTTTGCCTTTTTGTCGTTTGCTCATCACCGATTCATTCTCTTCGGTGGCGCGTATATATACTTCGCTTGTATATGAATTGAATGCCGTTGTAATATTATTTTTTTGCCTGATTACAGTACGGATGAGTTCTTCTGCTTTGTCTTTTCGAAAGGTAACGATTTTGACCTCATTCATATTATGGGCACTTTCTTCGAGTATGACATTCTCAGGCGCGCTATTTTTTTGATGAACGAATTTGATGCGTTGTTTCTTATAACCAATTAATGAAAAAACGATTTCATATTGTCCTTCCTCGAGTTTGAATTCATAATGTCCTTTTTCGTCGGTCTTCGTGCCGATTTGAAGGTCCTTGATTTGTACTGTCACAAAGCTCATCGGTTCAAGATTTGCATTGGTGACATTACCCTGCAACAGATATTGCTGCGCAACAAGTTGGCCCCTTGAGCAAAGTAGAAAACACCATAAAATGAGAATCTTTTTTAGCATTTTTTTAAGTCATAAGATACGACCCGAGTGCTTACTTGGATCGTACGAGTCAGTGCTAGATGCTATGAAAACAAATCTGTATCTGCTTATTTGACTTCTTTCGAACCTCCATTATCGTCACCACCGCCATCATCTTTCTTTAAATTTTCATCACGATTTTTGCCTTCTTTTTCCTTATCTTTTTTACCAGCGGGTTTTTTCATTGCTTCCGGATTGCTGCGTTGCGATTTACTGGCGAGGCGTATCTGCAGATTCAAGCCTATACTTCGTGTTTGATTCTTGCGCAATACCGATTGATCATAATACGGATACAAGTTATAATTAGTTTGTGTTTGAATGGTATTGAACAAGTCATTCATGGAGAGCGTTACATTCGCTAAATTATTCATAAACGATTTCTTAATGGCAATATCAACATTGCCATAAGGTTGGATATTGCCTTGCGCGACAACGGTTTTTGCATTGTAGTTTCCTGTGAGTTGCACGTTGAAACCATGCACAAGTTTTGCATTGCTCATGAGTTTTGCAAATCCTCCTAATCCAGTGCGGGCTAATGTTGGGTCGAGGTTAGCACCGTTGACACTGTTTCTAAATGCATTCAGATTTAATGTGGCATCCCACCACGAAAGGAAGTTTATTTTGTTGGTGATTTCCACGCCATAGGTGATACCTGTCGCTAAATTCCTGTTTTGTGAAAAGGTAGTTCCATCACTATTGAAACGTCTGTAACGTTGTATTAAGTTATCGGTATACTGATAATAGGCGCTTGCCAAAAACGTATTGTTTTTGCCGTATTGATGGTTGAATGTCAGTTCAATGGCGTGAATGAATTCAGGCTTAAGGGCAGGGTTGCCCATCGAAGTGTCTTGCGGATTACTCACGTCGATATAAGGTACAATTTGCATAAAGCCCGGGCGATTGACACGGCGTGCATAATTGAAGTTAAGGTCGTCTTTCTTAGACAATTTTTGTGTTACAAACACAGTAGGGAACAAACCTAGATACTGATTGGCAACGTTCGAATTGTATTGGTAAACGGTGCCTTTGTAGGTGAAGTATTCGCCTCGCAAACCTACTTGCACACCAGTTGATTTAAACTGATTTGCGACATTGATATAGGCGCCGTGCACCTGTTGTGTGTAGGTGAAATGGTTCTTTAAGATTGTTTCTTCTACCTCAGGTTGATTGAGGTAGGTGATAGTCGGATGATTCTCAGATTGGAAGTTGATATAGTAGGTTTTTTCGCCAAGGTCTATTCGTGCATTTTTGAAAAGCGGTTTTGTATAATCGATTTGAAATGTACCGTTCCAATTGGTGCCCTTAATAGGATTATGTTGTTCGTAACTATTGACGAATGCATTGGACGAATCATACATTGAGGTGGATAAATTACTTTCTCTGAGGTATCGCATTGTGCTGAAATTCAGTTCGATATTCAACTCCTCTTTTGGCTTTTTGAAATTGTGTTTATATTGAAGGTTGGTGGTTGAACTTAACGGATTGCCGACATAGTTATTTGTCCTACGTTGTTTCGACACTAAGGCTTGATAGTCGATCTGATTCTCGATGGTATTCAAACTGCTGCCGCGCATTTTAGCGTTGAATACATTTTCGCTCAGTGTGATTTTATTGTTTTTATTAAACGAATAATCGGCGCCAATATTGATGAATCCGTTTAGTGGTTTTCTGTCGTTGTGTGTAAACGAACTATACGTAAAGTTGTTATCAAAATTCGAACGTGCAGTGGTGGTTTCTTCCCAAGTTTGCGATTGACGGGTATTTGCATTGGCAAATACATTCCATTTTTTGATATTAGCGTTGATATTAAAACCGCCATTCAAACGATAGGGGGCAGCGATACCAGCATTGATAGTAGCATTGTATCCCGCTTTGCGGTCTTTCTTTAAAATGATATTCAAAATGCCGCTCATCCCTTGCGCTTCGTATTTAGATGACGGGTTGGTAATTACTTCGATACTTTCAATGCTAGAGGCTGGTATGGATGCAAGAGCTGTTTGTGGATCGCTACCGAACATCGCAGATGGTTTTCCGTCAACCAATAATGTGACATTGTCTTTGCCACGTATGCTGATATTACCATCCATGTCTACATTCACCGATGGTACATTTTTCAGCAGGTCAGTGGCAGTGCCGCCAGCCGCAGTGATATTTTTGTCGACGTTAAATGTTTTCTTGTCGATGCCAAGTTCGATGGCGTTTTTTTCTCCGACGATGTTTACTGCTTTCAAATTTTTATTGCTGTTGCTCAATTCAAATGTTCCCAAATCGACACTAGGTTGATTGATCTTATAATTGGTTAACACGGTTGATTTAAACCCGACGGAGGAGATTATGATTGTATAGGTACCGTAAGGGATTTTTTCAACGCTAAAGGTGCCGGATTCCTTCGATTTAGCGCCAAGTATAGTAGCTGTGTCTGTCTTGCTTTTGAGTGATATGCTGGCAAACTCAATGCCTTCTTTTTTTAGTGCATCGGTTACGTTACCTGTCAAGGTGGCTTGTTGCGCATTGATATATACACTCAGAAAGAGGAACAAAGCAGAAAGATAGTATTTTATCATGTTGACAAAGGTATGTGTCATTGTTGAATTCCATCAAATCTTAAATACAAGTGAGGTGTTAAACTGTAAATAAAATAAGATAGCCTATGTTGAAATTCGATAGGGAATGACTACGAATGAAGTTTTTTTGAAATGGTAATCAATGCCAAGATTGGTATAATGAAGAGCGTCGTTTGGTGCAGTGTTTAAATGATAGGCAATGCCAACGGTGCATCAAATAAGATTAGTCTAGACCTACTTTGCTATCGATAT
>CAIRSV010000151.1 GCA_903881265.1 uncultured Bacteroidota bacterium | reverse complement strand
ATTGAAAAAGTTTGTAGCACCTATAAGAAAGGTGAATTAATTTTCAAAGAAGGATCTCGACCACATGGTGTGTATTGCGTTAATTATGGGAAAATAAAACTTTCCAAAATGGGTGATGATGGTAAAGAGCAAATCATTCGTCTTGTCAAAGCAGGTGACCCATTGGGCTACCGAGCGCTGTTGAGCGGCGATGGCTATAACTCGTCTGCAAAGGCTATCGAAGAAAGCGGTGTTTGTTTCATTCCGAAAGAATTATTTTTGGGTATCCTTCAAAAAGATAGCAGCCTATCGCTCGAAATGATGAAACTTCTTTCAAATGATTTAAAAAAAGCCGAACTCCAACTTACTCATTTGGCTCAAAAGCCTGTACGAGAACGTGTTGCAGAAGCTCTTTTATTTATCAAAGAAACATATGGTTTTGAAGCGGATGGTAAAACAATTGATGCTATGTTTAGTCGCGAGGATATTGCCAATATTGTTGGCACTGCAACTGAAACCGCCATTCGATTATTGTCGGAAATGAATAAAGACAAGATTATTCAACTCAATGGCAAAAAAATTGTCATCACTGATTTGGCCAAACTTATAAAAACGGCTAACCTCAACGATTAATCCCCTTGCAACATGAATACAAAACGCTTCACGCTATGTACTCCGAATAACATGATAAAAGTCATGTTTTAGATGAAATAATATCATAGTAATTGATTGCGATGAGTAGGACTTTTACATTTAAACTACATCGTCATGTTAGCATACTCAGATATCCATCTAGAAGACTTAAAAAATTTATCTGTACAATCCTTCACGCAACTGCTGATCAACGATCTTTATCCATTTGTTTACTCTGAAATCAATAAACTCGAACAACGTATCAGTCAATTAAAACCAGATTACGATGTTGAACTCTTAGCGACAATTGAAAAAAAAATCTACGCCGATTTTGATGCACTTTACCGAAAAGAAAAACTTGTGTTATTTCCTTACGTCTTAAAACTTGATGAAGAAAATACCAAATCTGAAAATTGCACGCCGTTTAAAAACACCAAATTGCATTTCACATCGATGGTGAATCACATCACAACTGCTAGGGAGCTTGTCTCACATTTTTTTGTCAATGATGCAAATAATGAAAACATAATAGACCTAAATCATACGCTGTCACATTTGGCTGAAACAATGATTGAAATACAATTCATCAAGGAAAAATATTTTTTCAAGAATTATAAAAATTGTGGTGGTTGTAAACCTATAATTGAATAATGAATGACGTCTAACATCAAAACGAGCTGTTATCATTGTGGTGAAGATCTTTTGAACAACGACATCTCTATCGCAGAAAAACAGTTCTGTTGTTCAGGATGCAAAAGTGTGTATTCCATACTCAATCAGCATGCACTTGATGGATATTATTGTCTCAACGAAACGCCAGGCAATACCGTTCGGATAGTGAATAAACACAAGTTTCAATTTTTGGATGACGAGACAATCGCCTCAAGCATCATCTCGTTCAAAAATGCCAAACAGACACAAGTCAATTTTTATTTGCCACAAATACACTGCAGCTCGTGCTTGTGGTTATTAGAAAACCTGTATAAGCTTCATAATGGCATACTTTCCTCACAGGTTAATTTCAATGAAAAAAAAGTCAATATTTCGTTTCATCAACACACTATTACACTTCGTCAATTGGCAGAATTACTTTCTTCCATCGGATACGAACCACACATTACATTACAAGATTACGAGCAAAAAGACAAGGCGCCGTTAAGCCGAAAAACATCAATTCGATTAGGCATTGCGGGTTTTTGTTTTGCCAATATCATGCTGATTAGTTTCCCGGAATATCTAGGACTAGAATACAAGGACAATCAAACCTTAGCCATCTTCTTTCGGTATTCCAATGTACTATTATCCTTACCTGTATTCTTTTATTGT
>CAIRSV010000150.1 GCA_903881265.1 uncultured Bacteroidota bacterium | reverse complement strand
TCACGCCTTCAATCAATTTGCCCGACGCTGCGAAAAAAAACTATCGTGTGTATTTCATTTTTTGTTTGGCTATCAGGAGAAAAAAAGCAAAATAAACATCATTACCTCGATAAGACTATTCAATGATAATTCCGTTGTTTCGTTTATTTTTACAATCAAATTTTATTTTGCACTATGAAACGATATTTATTCATACTCGGTCTTTTGTGTATCTCTGTCTGTTCAGTAAACGCACAGATCCTTCAAAAGCCTTCTGCCTATTCCATTAGTCAATCCCCGCTATGGGCGCAAAAGATGTATGGCGTGCATCCGAATGTGTATGAAGTAGATCGCCTCTTCAATGCATGGCGAAAGAAAAACCCGAATACCAAAAACTATCACACCCAATATTACAAACGTTGGAAGCTAAGCTTACGTGGTTCTATCAATGAGCAGGGCTATATCATTGAGAAAGATATACAACGTGTCATTGAAGAAAATGAACAATTCAAAGAGAAAGTAAAAAAAAAATATAGAAGTTCATGGAGCCTTGTAGGTCCTCTTCAATCGTATAACAACAATAATAATGATTTTGCACGCGAGCAAGCCAATGTATATAGTGTTGATCGCAGTGTATCCAATCCTGCCATCATGTTTTGCGGTACAGAAACTGGTATGGTGTTTAAAAGCACAGATACCGGTAATACTTGGGTTGACATGGGCAAAAACTACGACTTCAACGGGGGTGTTTCAGCTGTGGAGATCGATCCGACCAATCCAAACAATGTACTCATAGGAAGTGGAGGCAGTATCTACAGAAGTAACAATGCAGGTCTTACATGGACACTTAGTCTGGCCTTGTCGAATCTGAATGTATGCGAAATCCTTATCATGCCTAATAATCCTACTATTGTGTATGCCGCATGCGAAAAAGGATTGTATAAAAGCACGAACGCTGGTGTCAGCTTTACGCAAGTATATGCTCAAAGCTGTTGGGATATCAAAGCCAATCCTCTAAACGCCAATACCTTGTTTCTCATCAAGGATAATCCTACACTCAAGATTGCCGAGTTCTATAAATCCATCAATGGTGGCAGCACCTGGAACCTCATGAGCAATGGTTGGTACTTTTCGAATGATGTCGATCGTAATGACGGCGGCGCGAGGATAGCGGTTACACAGGCCGATACCAATCGCGTGTATGCCTACCTCATCGGCGAAGCTAAAGCGAATGATAATGGTTATATAGGTGTATACCGAAGCAATGATGGAGGCAATTCTTGGATACTTCCGAATGGTCCCGATGGAGGCCCTTATACAGCCACGCATCAAAACCTCGCCATTGGTAGCGTGTCATGGCAATATTGGCAAGGGTATTATAATTGTGCTATCATGGCGTCGAATACGAATCCTGATCAGATACTGATTGGTGGATTGAACCTTTGGAAAAGCGATGACGGTGGACTGACATTTTCTACCCTCGCCGGATATGCCGCTACAAATGGTTTTGATATCCATGTTGATATGCAGGATTTCAGAGCCACAGGCAATGAGTATTGGATTACGACTGATGGAGGCATTTTTAAATCAACTGACTTTTTCGCCACCGAACCGCTCAAAAAGAACAATGGAATCTATGCCTGCGATTACTGGGGATTTGGAAGCGGTTGGAATGAGGATGTGCTAGTAGGTGGACTTTATCATAACGGCAATATGGCCTATCACGAAAATTACGGACCGGGTAAATTCCTAAATATTGGTGGCGGTGAAGCATCAACAGGTTATGTCAATCCCGGCATCAATCGCAAAGTCTATTGTTCGGATATCGGCAGTCGCATTCTGCCAACCGCTATCGGTGGTATCATGACAGGCGCTTCATTTTCGATGCATCCCAATGAAAGTTATGGTCAGGCTGAAAGCAGTGAAATGGAATTTTTCCCTAGTTGCTATAATATGGCTTTTCTTGGTTTTGAAAATAAACTTTGGAAGACGAATGATGGTGGTACTTCCTTCAATCTTGTGCATACCTTCGATACCAACGTCAATAACAAGGTACTCTATATCGAAATCAGCCGATCGAACAGCAATGTGATGTATGTCAGTCAAATCGATGATGTAAATTCAAAAGGTGTATTATGGAAGACAACAGACGGCGGACTCAACTGGTCGTCGCTGAGCATCCCCAACGGCAGCAATCGTAAGATACTGATTGCCTTGGATCCCAAGGATGAAAAAATCGTGTATATCGCCTATCATGAAGTGAATACGGGCGCTAAAATCTATAAGTCGATCGATGGTGGCGCTTCGTGGATTAATCTTTCGACGTCTATGTTGAATGGCGAAAATATTGTGAGTCTCGCCCTCATCGCCAATACGAATGGTGGCATTTATGTTGGTACCAATAAGACTGTTTATTACAGGAATAACATAATGGGCAATTGGCAGGTGGTCAATACCGGTTTGCCTACCTTCTTCAATACCAATATCGCTCGACCTTTTTATCGCGATAGTAAATTAAGAATTGCTTCGTATGGCAAAGGAATATGGGAAACCCCTTTCGAGCAAAATCCGTCAGCACCTGTGGCACAGATTACGGTTGATAAGTTAAACATGATCAATTATTGCCTGGCCGATACGATGTTTTTCGACGATTATTCAATGCTCAATCACACCAATGCTACATGGAGTTGGACCTTTCAAGCAGGCGTTCCATCAGTAGCATCTATTCGCAATCCGAAGGTGCAGTTCAATACGCCAGGTACGCATATGGTGACACTCGAAGTGAAGGATGGCAGCGGGGTCTCAGATCGCGATACGATCTATGTCACTACATCGAACTATACCTTCCCAACGGTTGTCAATCAAGGGTTTCAAGGTGTGTTTTTGCC